>JAYVZR010000391.1:0-3671 GCA_043783135.1 Ferruginibacter sp.
TTTTAGCTAAGGCAATAAAGTTTGCTTCCGTCATGGGTTGGTAGTTTGGTTTGCCTAATTTAGTGATTTTTACGGCGACAATTTTAAATGCACCCAAATAAATTTTATTCCTTAAATATTAGCCAGCAAAAAGAAAACCCTATAACAGATATGCCTATACGTGATTAAAAAAGCAAACTATTCAATACCCGAAAGTCAGTTTTTCATCACAGGCAATTCTATATAGGTTGGATATTCTACAGAGAAATAAACCCTTTGTGTGGCCCTTGTGTAATCCGACTCCCTTGCATCATAAATATTGGGTATAAATTTTTGAGGATTACGGTCTATCAAAGGAAACCAGGTACTCTGCACCTGTATCATCATGTGATGCCCCTTTTTAAATGTATGGTTTATATCATGAAGGTCAATCACGAACTCTGTTGCTTTATTAAGAATAAGCGCCTGGGGCTCTGAGAAATTTTTTTGAAAACGGCCTCTAAAAACTTCCATCGCCACAGGTAACTGGTAACCACTCATGGCCAAATTTTTTGTATCAAATGCAGGATAAACGTCAATCAGTTTTACAATCCAGTCTGCATCAGTACCGCTGGTAGCAGCAAAAAGATGGGCCATTATTTTGCCGGTAACAGTAATGTCCTCTGTAAGCGAATCCATCATAAAACTCAGCACATCTGGCCGGCTATAAACAAATCTTTGGTCCTCTGCCTGCCACGATTTCCAGCGGCTGCCCGGGCCTAAGTAGGTTCAATTGGTAAGCTCCTGTAAGGAACCGGCTTTGCAGGGTCACTTGTATAGGTTTCAAAAGCATCAGCAGCAACAGGTTTTACAAAGGAGGCTTTGTTATTTGCCCCGGCAAACAGTTTTTTATAGTGGCTTCTTTTGGTGACCAGGTGGTATATGTTTTCCATTGGTTGCTGCCTGTTTGAAAACAGGTGGCTTCATCAAACTTGCCATCACCAATACCTTTTAACCAATAGTCGAACCATTTTTTTTGCAAGTTCCTAAACCAAACTCCTGTGCGGCTTTCAAAGGAAATTTTTCCCAGGCTATCTGCTTTATCATACCCCCATTGCCCATTGCTCCATGGGCCTAATACAATAAAATTACGGTTGAAAGTATCTTTTTTTTCCATGTGGCTATACATCAGTTGAGGGCCATTAATATCCTCCTGGTCGTAATAACCACCAACATGCAATTGTGGAATTTGTGCAGTTTGTACATAATTTAAAGGCGAGTTGGTTTGCCAGTAGGCATCATAGTTTGGATGCGCCACAAAACTGTTCCAGGTTGGTATTTTATTATGAAAATATTTATTGTTTACATTTTTTAAAAAACCTAAATTAAGATACCAGTCAAAAAGGTCGTATTGTGGAAAGGAAAATTGCTGTCGGTAGTTTTATCAAATTCAACTTCATAACTATATTCCATTCCATAGCTCAGCCGAAAAGCGCCATTGTGATGAAAGTCATCGCCTAAAAACAGGTCGCCCATGCAGGCCTGTTCCGAAGATGCTTTTAAAGCAGGGTGCGGATCTACAGCGCCCACAAGGGCAAGTCACCCCGGATAAGAAATACCATAGATACCTGCCTTGCCATTATTATTCGAAACATTTTTTACAAGCCAATCCACCGTATCCCATGTATCGGTACTTTCGTCTACGGCACCCTTCTTTACAGCATGAATAAGCGGCTCGTGTATCTGCATAATGCCTTCACTTATATATTTGCCACGAATATCCTGGTAAACAAAAATATACCCTTCTTTTGCTATTGTGTTACCCATTAATTCAGTCTTGAAGGTAGTATCATCAGGTATGGGAATACTTGCCCCATAAGGTGTTCGTTCTGTTAAAACAGGCGATGTAGTCTTTGCATTTACAGGGCTGACAATAACGGTATATAATTTTACCCCATCACGCATAGAAATCATTACGGATGTTTTTTTATAGAATGCAATACTATCTGTTTGTGCATTTGCAAGTAAACAGCTAACACAGAGCAAACAATTGTTATATAAAATTTTCTCATCAAAAGTTGTATTGGTAAAGGAGTATAATAAAGATAATAATGTTTACCAGTTGAATAAAATAATTATCGTTTTAATTAATTACAATTATTGAATACAGTACTTACAGATTATTTTACAAATATCTGAAAACAGTTTTTTACAGACGGTAAGCCTTCTTTTAACAAAAATTGTTACCTTGTAATGATTATAGGTTACATAAATTTTTGCTTGTTGAGATATTTACTACTGCTATCGTTTTTTTTATCCTGCATTTTTGCTCATGCACAAAAAATAAACAGTGCACACCAATTACATATTCATAAAATTACTACTCCCATACAAATTGATGGGGAGATGAATGACGCAGGCTGGCAGGATACGGATGCGGCTGATAATTTTTTTATGGTTACGCCAATGGATACCAGTAAATCAAAAGTAAAAACCACCGTTCGAATGGCCTATGATGAAAAAAATATTTACATCATAGCAATCTGTTACCTTTCAAAAACCGGCCCTTATATGGTTGAATCTTTAAGAAGGGATTTTTCTTTTGGCAAAAACGATAATTTTATTTTTTTTATTGACCCCTTTGATGACCGCACAAGTGGTTTTACTTTTGGTGCCAATGCAGCAGGCGCTCAATGGGATGGCTCATTGTATAGTGGTGGTAGCGCCGATCTTAGCTGGGATAATAAATGGGTATCTGTTGTAAAAAACTATCCCGATAAATGGATATTTGAAGCAGCGATCCCTTTTAAAACCATCCGCTATAAAAAAGGTGTTACCAACTGGGGTATCAATTTCAGCAGGCTAGATATAAGGGTGGCCGAAAAGTCAAGCTGGGCACCTGTTCCAAGACAGTTCCCCACAGCTTCACTTGCTTATACTGGTACGCTTGTTTGGGATGCGCCACCACCCCAGGCAGGCCCCAACATTTCCGTAATTCCTTATCTACTTGGCGGAGTTACAAAGGACTATGAACACAATAAACCCAATGTATACAGGAAAGATATTGGCGGCGATGCAAAGATTGCTGTTACTTCATCGCTTAATTTAGACCTTACAGTAAACCCTGATTTTTCGCAGGTTGAAGTTGACAGGCAGGTGACAAACCTTGACCGCTATGAATTATTTTTCCCCGAGAAAAGGCAATTTTTTTTAGAAAATGCTGACCTCTTTGCCAATTTTGGTAACATAAATATCAGGCCCTTTTTTTCACGCCGTATTGGACTTGGAGTGCCTATTAGTTTTGGTGCCCGTTTAAGCGGCAGCCTTAATAAAGACTGGCGTATAGGCGCAATGGATATACAAACAAAGCAAGTGCCTGATATTGGTTTGCCAGCTCAAAATTTTGCTGTGTTTGCTTTACAGCGCCGGGTGTTTGCACGATCCAATATAAGGGTGATGTTTGTAAATAAAGAATCACTTAATTATACTGGCCAGAAAGATACCAGCAAACCATTGTATTCTTTATACAACCGCAACCTGGGTATAGAATATAATCTTGCATCTGCCAATAACTTATGGACAGGGAAATTTATGTTGCTAAAATCGTTCAGTCCCAATAAAACCACTAATGATTTAGTACAGTCAGGGGCGTTGCAATACACCACAAAAAAATGGATCATCTCCTGGCTGCATGAATATGTAGGTAAAAATTA
>JAYVZR010000392.1:0-3667 GCA_043783135.1 Ferruginibacter sp.
CTGCAACTGTATTGATGGTTTCAGGATATAAAATAGAGGAGTCCTGGTACACATATTTTTTTGTATCCTGCCCATGCGTACACACACTGCACAGCAGCAACAGGACCAACGATATAAAAATTGAGTACCACTTCATTGATAAAAATTGATATTACATTTTGTTGATGAAATTGTTTGCATTGGTACGCTTGTGCAGCCTTATTGGATAAATCACAAAATACCAAATAATAAAAGTTAGCGAAACCGCCAGGATACTGGCGCTTGCCCATACAGGCAAGCCGGTGTTATTGATATCTTTAGCATAAGTATTGCTCATTAAATGGGTAACATAACTTTCTAAAAAGGCAGCCATTATAAAAACAGGCACCAGCACAATCATAATTTTAAAGGCATCTTTTATGCCTCTTTTAAAAGATAACATGCGGCTGTAGGTACCGGGGAATAAAATACTTTCTGCAATAATAAAACCTGCAGCGGAAGCAATTATCAGTGCCAGTATTTCCAGTGTGCCATGTATCCATATTACCATAATTGATTTGTAGCCCAGCCCCTTTGCAAAAAACATGTATTGAAAAACACCCAGCATCAAACCATTTTGCCACATAAAATACAGCGTGCCCACACCCAGCAGCAAACCACCCAATGCCATTAAAAAAGCAATAAAAGTATTGTTCATCGCAATGCGTACAAACATGGTAAAAGGGTTTTCATCTTTATACACACCAAAGGGATCGCCTTTGGCAATATTATCTTCCGTCATATCCACATAGCCATCGCCTAATACGCCCCTGATAAAGGTCTCATCTTTCATGGAGCTGAATACCCCGATAAAAACAAAAGCTGCAAAGAGTAAAAAAGTAAACAGGAAAATTTTGTGGTAGCGCTTCAGCAAAAAAGGCAGCTCATACTTCCAAAAGGTAAACACACGGGAATATTTTTCCTTTTTATTTTTATAAATACTGAGGTAAATATTAGCAGCAATTCCATTTACCCACCGGGTAGCTTTGCTTTGCGGATAAAATGTTTTTGCATAAGAAAGATCATCCACCAGTGTTACAAACCGTTCTGCTGTTTCATCGGGGTCGTCTGTTTTCTCCTGCTGATATTTATTCCATTTATCAACATTCCTCTTTATAAACATTCCTTCACGCATGTGCTAAAAATAAAGAATTTATGGTTTCAAAATTCCGAATCGGGTATTTCTTATTTTATTGGCAACGAATTTTATTTTTTCAATTTAAAACAATTAATTTGTACGATGCCGGTAATACAAATAGCCACCCCTTTTAATATTGACATAGAATTTGAAATTGCAGAATTTCATAAACGGCTATTGGCCTATATTATTGATTTTGCACTTATCAATTTATATATGCTTAGTATGCTGTACCTGCTGTATGGCGGCTTTAGCGTGGGCGAAGGCAGCCTTGGTTTTGTGTTGATAGTGGTGGTACTGCCGTTATTATTTTATACGTTATTAAGTGAGTTATTCTGGGGCGGACAAACCATTGGTAAAAGGATCCTGCATATAAAAGTGGTGAGCCTTGATGGCGGCGAACCCACGCTCGGACAGTTTATGCTGAGGTGGTTCCTGCGTTTTTATGAATGGGGCTTTATTATCTTTTTTCTTTTTTGGGGCAATGCTTTCCTGGGGGTTGGTTTCCTGCTGATGGGTGGCATTACATCTGTTATCATCATGGTGGTTTCTCAAAAAAGCCAGCGGCTGGGTGATATTGTTGCCGGTACGGTAGTGGTGAATACCGAAAGTAACCTTACGGTGCATGACACCATTTTTATGCAAGTGGCACAACAGGATTATAAAGTAAGTTTCCCCGAAGTAATGCGGCTAAGCGATAGGGATATCAATACCATCAAAAATGTAATTACCCAGGCTAAAAAAACAAACAACTACGATATGTGCAATCGGGTAGCCTTTAAAGTGCAGGATGTACTGAAAGTGCCAACCGATTTATATGCGTTTGATTTTTTAGAAAAAATTATGGAAGATTATAATTATCTGGCCACAAGAGAATAGAGGGTTTAAAAAGTTGTGTAGCCCTTTTATTTGCAAATTATTCAGCAGAAATTACAAAGCCTGTTTCAACAACGAAACAGGCTTTGTAAAATACGTAATATTAGTTGCTGATATCATCAAAACTATCAACTGTCCTTATGTTCATTTCAACCTCGAAAAATCTGAACCACTGAATAACCTTGCCAAATTCATGTCTTTGGTTTGTTGCCATTCAGCAATTTTTGATCCTGCAACAATGCGCCAAAAGTTTTTAGCCTTCAGTTCATGGTAGTCATTACCCTGAATGAAAAGACCAGTAATAGCGTTGCGCTGTTTAAAGAAAATATTTACGGTTTGCCCTGTCATTTCTTTTGATTCAACAAATTTTTCAATCAGATCTGATGTCATACAATACATTTTAAAAATTTAAAAAAACTGCCTTGTAATAGAATACACTGTCTCAGGCAGCCTATTGCTATATCATCCTTACCAGCTTTTAGAAAAAGAACGGCTATTGGTAGTTCTTTCTTCTCTTGGCCTGGCTTCTGTAACTTTGACGGTACGGCCATCGGCAGTAGAACCATCCAACTCTGCAATAGCTTTAGCAGCAGCAGTGCCATCAGCCATTTCTACAAAACCAAATCCTTTGCTACGTCCTGTAGCTTTGTCAATAATTACTTTGGCAGAACTTACTTCGCCAAATTCTTCAAAAAAACCCCTTAAGTCTTCATCCTGAATGTTGAAGCTTAAATTGGAAACATAAATGTTCATAATAAAAATTAATAAATAAAAAATATTGAGAAAAGAGCAGCAGTAAAAGAAGACTAAAAACAGTAGCAGATGATGCGTAGCATAAAAAATCGTCGCCTACAAATTGCGATAAACTCAAATTAACTTTGCAAATGTAGGGTTTTAAAAACTAAGCTGGTTGTTTATTTTAAAGAGTTTACAAGTACACACCAAAAAAACTTCCGTATCAACTGGCAGGTAAGCAAGTTTTTTAATTTATTAAAAGCAACAAAAAGTATTTATTATTGTGATAGGCTATTACATTTATCAAATTTCAGTATATGGAAAAATTACCGGCAAAATTATCAGGTGGTGAAAAAGCAGACCTGCATGTTTTCAATTACGATTTTGAGAAGATAATGAACAGGAGTAAAATAGTATTGGAACAGTATGTTATCAGCTTTTTGCAGCAAGGTTATAAGGAAGTAAATTTTGCCGGTGCTGCTATTCAAATTAATAATTCTAAAGCATTAATGGTGGCGCAAGGCAATTGCCTGATGACGGAAAAAGATGTTGGTTCAGAAGATTATAAAAGTATTCTTTTCTTTTTTTCAAAATCAAAGCTAACCGACCTGTTATTAAAAAAAGGGTTGCTATCTTATCCTTCAAAAAAAAACCAACCTGCAGCACCCTTTTTTCATTTTGAGCAGGATGAATTTATCAAGGTTTTTACCAAATCATTATCCCTCCATTTTATATTTGATAAAAAATTATCCCGACAGTTACTGGAAGTAAAATTTGAAGAAATAATGATTTACCTGATAGATAAATATGGAGACAACTTTATTAATTTCCTGCTGCACTCCCTTGAAAATGAAAGTAACCTGTCTTTTAAAAATACCATTGAAGCCAATAAATTTACCA
>JAYVZR010000393.1:0-3660 GCA_043783135.1 Ferruginibacter sp.
AAATCCTTCATCCTTTTATGCCCTTTGTGACAGAGGAGATATATCATTTATTGGAAAATAAAAAAGATGATTTAGCAAATAAGAAGTTTATAGAGTTGAGAAATAAAATGTTTGACGAAGACGATTTACAACTGACTGAAATTTGTAGAAAATTCAGTACTAAACTGGCCGAATTCAGAATAAAAAGAAACATTAAAAAAGGTGAAGAATTAAATATTATTATTGCTGATTCTACATTTGATGATAGTAAGGTAAATGCCCGTCTTAAAAAAGATAGTGCAGTACTTAGCAAAAGCGGAGTCAGATTAACTCTCCAAAATGAAACTAATGATTCTATCTCATTGCCTGGAGGAGAATTTATTATTATTGATAAATACAAATTTTTTATTGATTTTGGCCTTTCCAACCGTATGAATAGTGCTGTGCTTCAGCAACAAAAGAGAGAGCGGATTTTAGAATTAAAAAAAGACCTTGAACACCAGCAGGGGTTTTTAGCCAGTACACAAAAAAAATTGGACAACGAACGCTTTGTACAAAATGCCAAACCCGAAGTATTGGCACTGGAGCAAAAAAAACTGGCAGATACTATTGCAAGGATCAAAATCATTGAGGAAAGTATTGCCGGTTTAAATTAACATTTGCTACACTATTCTTAAAGTAATTTCGTTGTATCCTAAACTTATAACGATGAAAAAGTACTACACCTGCTTTTTAATGGTTGCATTCTTTACAATTTTTGGCAGCCATACCACTGCACAAACAGCTGTTAAAGCTGTTGAAAAGCCTATCGTAAAGTATAAACCCCCTGTTGTACAGTCTTACCTTGGTGTATTAACCAGTAAAACTGCAGTGGCCAGTATAGAAGAAGGTAAAAATTTAATTGTTTTGCCTTTAACGATCATGGATGATAAAAAGGCAAACTATACCATCGCATCTTACCAGTTTGCTTATAAAAGAATTGGTGCAAAAGAAGATGAAGAAACTGGCAAAATAACCGCCGAAACCGATATGGTAACCAATCAATTTACTGTTACTCCCGTGCCGGCTATCTGGCAAACAAATATTGCAGAAACCTTGAAAAAAGGAGAATCTTTGTATTTCTTTGATATCATTGTTTTAGATAAACAAGGCCGCCGATTTTTTGCTCCTGAATTGAATATTACTATTCAGTAATTATTTGGTAAGTCTTTCTCAAACAAGGTATAGTCATCGTTGTAAAATTGTATAAAATCCGGCACGCTTGCATGGCCCGAAAAAGGTGAATAAAAATAAAAAATTATGGTGTATATTTTATTCCCGCCATTTTTACATAAAAAAGGAGAGAATATTTTTTAGGCTAACTTTAGTAAAGAAATAATTTTTATTTCCACCTGTAAAATTGCCCATTATGGAACATAAAAAAAATTTAGAAGAATTAAATAAAGAAGCACTTGAAAAATTAGACGACTATGTTAAATCAAAAGGTTTGGCTGCGGAAGAACATCATGAAAAAATTGGCGTGGCAAAAGACAAGTGGCAGGCTGCCTGGAACGAGTTCCTGGAAACATTGCTGGTACTTGAAAAAATAGAAATTTAATTGGCCGTATCAAAAGTAAGGTTTCACACAAAGCGAAACCAAATTTACAAAGTACACAAAGAATATTGATGTATGATGTACTATTTTGTGGCATTTGTTTTCGTTGTGCGCTTTGTGTGAAATAAGTTTATAACTATAGAAATATAATCGGCTGTATAACAAGGCGGGTTTCACACAAGGCGAAACCAAGTATACAAAGTAAACAAAAGAATATTGATCTATGATGTACTATTTTGTGGCCTTTGTTTTCGTAATGCTCTTTGTGTGAAATAAGCTTTATTTTATTTTTCGTACACCAGGTATTGCCATGGCTGCATATCAAAATCTTTCTGGTTTGTAAAGTCTTCGGCTGCTTTGTTAAACACATCTGTAAACTTGCCGGTAAGATGTTCATCAGTTATTATACAGTTAACAGCCTGTTTACTTAAATTCAGCAACACCAATACTTCATGCTCGCCATTTTTTCGCAGGTATGCCATTACGTTAGCAGGCGTATTGGTTGATAAGTCGTAAGTAGTTACTGCGGTATCTGCTGCCCGTAATGCAGGATTGTTTTTATGAAGGGTTAGCAGGGTTTTGTAAAAATCGTTCAATGCATATTCACCATTCCATTCAATAGTGTCTTTATCGAAAAATTCTAATCTTTTTAAATTAGGCAACTCCTGCCCGCTGTATATTAACGGAATGCCGTTTCTTGTAAAACTCAATACTGCAAGCACTTTGGCAGCATCACCATACTTTTCATATTCAGTACCGTTCCAGGTATTTTCATCGTGGTTAGATGTAAACCAAAGTGGTATAGCATCATCACCGCCAACAGTGCCATATTGATAAACCAAAAAATCCAGCAAATATTTATCCTGGTGCTGCTTATAAAATTCTTCTGTTTTATGCATCCACGTCCAGGTATAGCAGGCATCAAATGCCTGGTAATATTCGCGGTGGTCCAGCGCATCGCATTCGGCCAGCCAAAATAGTGTTTTTATTTTTTCCAGCTCGGCCCTTGCCTCTAACCAAAAATCAAGCTCCACCCAAAAAGCAAGGTCGCAGCGGTAACCATCAATATCGCATTCTTTTACCCAATACTCCATTGCATCAATCATCGCTTTCCGCAAAGCAGGGTTTGTATAATCCAATTCAATAATATCGTCCATGCCACTGGCAATTTTAAAATCATGGGTGCTGTCGTCTTTTTCAAAATATTCAGGATGTGTTTTTGTCCATACATGATCCCACCCGGTATGATTAGCTACCCAGTCAATAATCACTTTAAAGTCCATACTATGCGACAGATTTACCAACGCCTTAAAATCATCCAGTGTTCCAAGCTCAGGGTTAATGGCGGTATAATCGCTGCAGGCATATGGGCTGCCCAAACTACCTTTTTTATTTTTTTGTGCTATTGGTGTAATGGGCATAAACCATAAAGTAGATACGCCCATTTCTTTTAGCCTTGGCAGTTCTTTGGCAAAGGCATTAAATGTTCCTTCAGGCGTATATTGGCGAACATTTACTTCGTATACATCAGTATTGCTTATCCAGGCAGCTTTTTTAAAGTTCATTGCAGTTGTGGCTTTTTAATTTTACTTGGTGATTGATTATTGTTACAAGCCTCTAATAAAATAAAGGCGGTCAAAAAAATAATACTTTTTCATACAAGCATCTCATACAATTCAAATGTAGTACAGAAAGGCGATTTAACCTCATCTCTATTATTTGTGGTTTATCACCCTTAGTTTCCTGCTTTGTATAATTCATTAAAAATATTAAACGTGTACCTTTGCAGCAATGAAACAGTTTAATGTACCTATTATTTACCGGAGCCCATTAATTGCTGCAGTAAAAAATAAACGCAAACAGCAGGATAAAATGAAGAAAGACTTCTCGCCCACCCTGCTGGATTTTGGAGCTGTACAAATTTATTTAGCCCGGCATTTTGGCTTTTGTTATGGCGTTGAAAATGCAATTGATATTGCCTTCAGGACCATTGAAGAAAACCCCGGCAAAAAAATTTTTCTGCTCAGCGAAATGATCCATAACCCACAGGTAAATGCCGACCTGCAGCAAAGGGGCGTACAATTTTT
>JAYVZR010000394.1:0-3651 GCA_043783135.1 Ferruginibacter sp.
CCAGTTTTGTGTTTGCTTTTGTTTTAACAACCATGTTTTAAGGTCATTTACGATTGCAATATTTTTATCAATATCTGTAAATGCTTCAATCATTATTGCCTGGCTCTCTATGGGTGCCTGGTACCAATAGTAGCCGCCGTTTGTCCATTCTTTCCAATACATGCCCAATTCATTATTGCTGATAGCATTTTCTTTTAAAGATTTAATGATGGCTTTTGCTGTTGTATTATCCTGGCTGCGGTGCAATGTCAATGCAATCATGGCCTGCATATATTTACTGTTGCTTAACCAATATTTTTTTGCCTGCTCACGGTAATAATTATACGCAGTTGGTGAAGCCGCTGCAATGGCGGTTTCTGTAAAAAAACTTCTCATATACAGGTATTGAACAGCTGTGTTACTGAGGTTATTATTTTTAAGGTTTATTTTATGTTTAATAAGGTTATTATATTCATCCGTAATTTTTTTATCAAGATAAGGAATAGCCTTATTGGCAATACCCATGATGTCTTTTAGCTGACTTGTATTGTTACCAGATAATGCATTCAGTGTTTTAAGATGACCAATACCGGTGATAATATATTGGGTGATGTAACGGTCATCGGGGCCGCCCTTGAACCATACAAAACCGCCGTTGCTGCTTTGCATATCCTTTAACTTTGCGATCGCCTTATCTGTTTCCTTGCCCATCTTTACCATGTCAAACAATAAGGCAATATTTTTCTTTTGCTCACTTTCATTTTCTGCCGCCAACACCCATGGTGTTTCCTGTAATAAAGCTGATTTTAGTTCATCATTTTTTTGCAGGTTACTAAGTAATGCTGATGTGTCAGCCGTTTTCCATTTTTCAAAAACCGCTTTAATTTTAGGCATGCTGTTGCTTACATACGCTGCCAAAGTATTTGCATAGTAGCGGTTAAACGTTTGTTCTGCACATTCGTACGGATACTCCATTAAATAAGGTAAAGCCTGTACTGCATACCATGCAGGGTTACTGGTGTATTCTACTGTAAGCGCCTGGTTAGAGATGGTTTGGCTGTTGCCACTGTTTAATAATTTATCAAATGTAAAAGCCTTTGTAGTTTGGTTGCGGAGATTAATGGGCATTGATTCTGTAACCAGCATCCTGTTGGTTAAAACCGGTATGGCCATTTCTTCGCCGTCAGAAAAACCGTTGCTATCTGTTGTTGAGTCTGACGACTTCGCTACTATCCGATAGGTCATTGCGGAGTTGAAGTTGAACGGTATTTCCATAGGAAATTTTACGGCTCCACTTTGTCCCGCTGCTACTGTAAAATATTGGGTGGGAAATATATTTTTAAACCACCCATCAACCGGTTTACCAGTTGCGGCATCCAGTAATTCCAATTGCGTGGTGCCGGTTATTTCTTTATCACTTAGGTTTACAATTTTGGCACTAAACTCAAGGGCATCACCTTCTCTTAAAAAACGCGGTGCGTTGGGTTGAACCATTAATGGTTTTTGTGTTACCGTTGTTTTTTCTGAGTAGCCGCTTGCTAAATTTTTAGTGTGGGCAAAGGTCATCAGTTTCCATTGGGTTAATGCTTCCGGCATGGTAAAAGAAAAACTTGTATTGCCATCTGCATCTGTTTTTAGATCAGGAAAAAAGAAAGCGGTTTCATTGAAGTTTTTACGGATTTGTGGTTGAAAGTCTTCTTTTTTAGTTATCTTTTGTATTTCATTTCCTCTTCTATATGAAGAAGTATCTTTTAATTCGCTTTCTGCAATTTTATCATCATTTTTCTGTCGGCGTTCTGAATTTGAACTATTTGTTATACTTACTCCGAGCACTTTTCCTTGTATTGGTGTAGCTGCAGGCAGTGCTAGATAGTGTAAGTCATCTTTCTGTTGGCTAATACCTAACAAGCCTTTTAATTTTTCCTCATAACTATAACTTCCTAAAAGTCTATCATAAACTTTTTCAGGCAGGCTAATATATTCATTCTCCCATGTATTATACTCTTCAGAAGTGAAACTTGTAAATCCATTTGCTGTCCAATCAACAGAACTGTACAATCCTGGCCAAATATTTAATGAACTCCAGCTATGTGGTTTAAACTGGTCAAGGCTGGCGTCGTACATGGCTACCAACATTTCTGCTGTAACTTTTTCTCCTTTATTGCCACTAATCTTTACAGTCCATTTTTCTTCACTGCCCGGCAATAATTTATCCCTGAAAGTGGAGTAATTAATGGATAGTTCTTTGTTGCTCCACGGAATATCAAAACTTTCATTGCCTTTGTATACACGGTTATGCTGTACAAATGCATAACTAACAGCCATGCCGCCACGATCTTTTTCAAGTACAGTAATTTCATTTTTATAAGGCTGATTGTTAGTAATTGACTGGTAACTGGTTTTAGTTTCCTCATCAATTTTAGTAAGCGTATTAATCATCCAAATACTGCTAAAACCGGTTGCAATATTGTAACTAATTTTTTGCCCAGGTTCAGCTTCATTATTTTGTACCCTTAATTCCACCGGGTTATCAGTAGTTGCATTTTTATTATTGTACACCTGGATATACTTTTCAGTTTTTACTGTTTCGCCATATTTATCTTTCGCTGTTGCTGTAATTTTGTACCAGCCTGCTTTTAATTGACTATTCACTATTGACCATTGACGATTGGAAGTGTCCGTTTTCTCAAATACTCTTTCTCCTGCCTCATAATTCTTTACTTCATTTTCATTTTTGTAAACATCATATGGAAAGTAACCATAGTATTCATCTTTGCTCATTACAAACTGGTCGGGCTGGTCCCAATATCTTTCCCTGAAAATTTTACCCGGTGTTTTTAATTTTTGTATGGTAACCGTAGCAATTGTTTTTTCCTCAATACCATTAAGGTTGGTGGTTTGTACAGTGATTTTTTTCAAACTGTCAATTGATAGTTTATCGGGTACATTAATGTCAAGTTGCAGCATTTGATAAGCTACTGCTACAGAAGTATTGCCGCTTCTTGTTTCGCCGTTGATGTCGGTTATATTGGCGCTTACCTCATAATAAAATGTAGGTTGGCTTTTCTTATCAACACTCTCATCGGGTAAGGCCTTGAAAGTGATATTGAATTCTCCTTTTATATCAGTAACCGTTTCTCCATTGGTAATTTCTGCTTCGTCTCCAGATCTACCCGGCGGCATTACTTTCCTTCCATACACTGGATAATAACCATCCCACCAAATGGGGTAACGGACCTTGCGGACAACACGGTATTGTACTTTGGCACCATCAATATTATTGCCTGCATAAGCTTTTGCTGAACCGGTTATTGTAATGCTGTCCAATAAACGGTAAGTACCTTTTGGCTTTTGAACTTCTAAAAAAAACTTAGGGCGTTTATATTCTTCCACGCTAAAATATTGCGAAGTTTTGGTGCTTGTATCATACAGGCTAAATTGCCCGTTAAGCGAACCTTCGGGTAATTTAAATGTACCATGGTACGAACCAAATTCGTTCGTTATCATTTGCACTTCACCAACTTTTTGATTGTTGGCATCTTTTAACTGAACAGCTGTTGCAAAGGCTGGAAGGATATTTGTTTCATTAGCATTACGGCCTTTTTTTATCACAATGCCTTTAAAATAAACTGTTTGCCCTGGGCGATAAATAGACCGGTCTGTAAATAAAAA
>JAYVZR010000395.1:0-3646 GCA_043783135.1 Ferruginibacter sp.
CTTGTAGCTTTTCAACAGCATATTTATTGTTTAAAACATTCTGTCTATCTACTGTAGATTTTGTTAAATCATTCATTAGTTTATTTGTTAAACTGTTGAAAACTTTTATTGTTTGTTGCATACATGCAACAAACAATAAACAATAAATTGATAATCAATGCGCTGCAAGAAAAAAAAATTTTTTTAAAATTACGAAAATGTAAATGCCTATTTCTCACATCACCTCAAATTGCCTTAAATGATGTGTTACATGTTTATAATGCAACAGTACCCATTCTTCAAAATTTAATTCACCAAAAACAGGGTGCAGTGTTTTTAACTGATCATTATTGCTAAACAGGTGTATAAATTCATGCACATCATTATCAAGCTCGCTTATCGCTTCAGCAATTGTTGCAAACCTTACAGGCAAAGGTTCTTCGGGCAGTACCGGAGCTTTGGTGTTTTCCCTAAACTCCTTATCGCTATACAAAAATTCTTTATACTTTGGCAGATGTTCTACCGGGGTTACCAATGGAAATTTGATTTTACCTGTAGATACTTTAAAAAAACCTGCTACATGTTCTACCATTTGTTGCCCGTTCATTTTACCCCATTTACCAATATCACCGGCTGGTAAATTAATTAACATCGGAACAAATTGCGCAGAAAGAAAATGAAGTTTTTCCTGGTTCATAACACAATGTAAAACAAAAAAGCAAGCCGTAAAGACTTGCTTTTGTAAAATAATATTAAACTTATAATCAGTCTATTCTTTTGTCAATCTCGCCGCACAATCCACCAAAAATATCATCTACACTGCCTTCTCCTTTTACCAGAACAACTTTATCAAACTTTTTATAATATTCTGCTACAGCAGCAGTCTTGCTATTATATTCTGCAATTCTTGCCCTTATCACTCCCTCATTGCTGTCATCGCTTCTGCCACTTGTTTCGCCTCTTTTTACCAATCTTTTTACCAACTCTTCTTCACTAACAATCAATGCAAGCATAACGGCAATGGAAGTTTTTTTAAGCTCCAGTAATTTATCCAATGCTTCTGCCTGTTTATCGGTCCGGGGAAAACCGTCAAATAAAAATCCTTTTGCATCCGGGTTTCCGTCTAATGCAGAACTGATCATCCCTATCACTACTTCATCAGGAACCAGCTGACCCTTGTCCATAATTTTTTTTGCTTCTAAACCCAGGGCTGTCTGTTGGCTGATTTCACTACGCAGCAAATCGCCTGTACTCAGGTGTTTTAAACCATACCTGGCAATAAGTTTTTCGCTTTGCGTGCCTTTTCCACTGCCCGGTGGGCCAAAGAGTATTAAATTGAACATATTATACAAAGCTTGCGTGAATGACAAATATAATATACCAACCTTAAAAATCGTTTAACAATCCCGATAAACTGTTGAAAAACCTTCAACTATTTTTGGGCTGTGTGTTTAAAATACTATGTTATTGGTATTACCAGGTAATTGTTTTTCACCCCCCTCACATAATTTCTTTTACCGCATTATAGATAATTTTTGGTTTCCCCAGGGTATAATAATGTAAAACCGGCACACCAAATTCTTTCAGTTCTTTTGATTGCTGTATCAGCCACTCGGTGCCTATCTGTTCAACATCTTCATCTGTTTTTGCCGCAGTTATTGCATTCGACAAATTTGTTGGAATATCTACATGAAATATTTTTGGTAAAATAGTCAGTTGCTTTTTATTGGTAATTGGTTTCAATCCCGGTATAATGGGCACATTGATGCCAATAGCCCTGCAATTTTGTACAAATTCAAAAAATTTTTGATTATTGAAAAACATCTGAGTCATAATATATTCTGCCCCCGCTTCTACTTTGTTTTTCAGGTGCATCAGGTCAGTATCTAAATTGGGGGCTTCAAAATGTTTTTCGGGGTAGCCGGCTGTACCAATACAAAAATCAGGTTTGTCGCCATTTTTTATATCCTCTTCCTGGTAAATGCCATTCTTTAAATTTACCACCTGTTTTAAAAGGTCAACAGCATAGGCATGCCCGTTAGGTTCCGGTTCAAAATTAGCTTCGTTCTTTGCCGCATCTCCCCTTAACACCAATACATTGTCAATGCCTAAAAAGTTAAGGTCAATCAATGCGTCTTCGGTATCTCTTTTACTAAAGCCGCCGCAGATAAGATGGGGTACTGTATCAATATTATAATGATTTTTTATGGCCGCACAAATAGCCACCGTACCCGGCCTTTTACGCACTTCTACTTTTTCAAAAGTACTGTCTGCCTTTTTTTTAAACATTGTTTCGCTGCGGTGGTAGGTTACATTTATAAACGATGGTTTAAATTCCATCAAAGGGTCTAAATGATTATAAATTGACTGTATGGTTTTACCTTTTAAAGGCGGTAAAATTTCAAACGAAACCAGCGTATTTTTCGCCTGCGAAATGTGTTCTGTAACTTTCATAATCTGCTAAATATCTGCAAACATACTTAAGTACCTATAAAGCACAAACTGATGTTAAATATAAATCACTACCAAGGCTTTTAAACCTTTACATTAATTTTGCCGGAAACACAGTATTTTGAGCATAACCATTCAGACAAAAGACCTTGTAAAAATTTACGGCAGCCGTACTGTTGTTGACAAAGTTTCTTTTAATGTACAACAGGGTGAAATTGTTGGTTTACTGGGGCCAAACGGGGCAGGAAAAACCACTTCGTTTTACCAGGTAGTAGGCCTTGTAAAACCAGATTCTGGCGAAGTTTTTTTAAATGATATCAATATTACCAAACTGCCCATGTATAAAAGGGCTAAAATGGGTATTGGTTATTTACCACAGGAAGCAAGTGTTTTTAGAAAACTCAGTGTGGAAGATAATATTAAAGCGGTGCTTGAAATGACCAAATTAAGCAAAGCAGAACAAAAAGTAAAACTGGAACTTTTGCTGGATGAGTTCAGGTTGCAACAGGTACGAAAAAATAACGGTGATACTTTAAGTGGGGGAGAAAGAAGAAGAACAGAAATAGCAAGGGCGCTGGCTGTAGACCCTAAATTTGTTTTACTCGATGAACCTTTTGCAGGAGTTGACCCCATTGCAGTAGAAGATATACAGGCCATTGTTGCCCGTTTAAAATACCGCAATATCGGCATTTTAATAACCGACCATAATGTAAATGAAACATTATCTATTTGCGACAGGGCCTATCTTTTAATAGATGGTAAAATATTTAAACACGGCACTGCAGAAGAACTGGCCGGAGATGAACAGGTAAGACGATTGTACCTTGGTAAAAACTTTGAATTAAAAAGAAAAGATTATTTGCATGAAGATGCTAAGAATGAAAATACAATGGATACCATTCCTGATATTCCCGATGGCATGGATGGGCTGTAGTTTTTTGACGCTTTTTAGTCTTCTTTCATAAAGATTTATTGGGCGTGTCCCCATCCGCCGCGGCGGAAAGGGGTCGGGCTATACGCTGCAATCTTTTTTTTCGTACCTCAAAAAAAGTATTTCCGCTTCTATCCCTCACGCAGCTTTTGCTTCATTATTGGCTTTTCGTATTAATACCTTTCAAAAGTCGTGTAAGTTTTTTATCTTGCTGCTAATGAAACTCCTTTCTCCTACTATATCAAGGCTTGCACGCATGCGTTTTTGGCGCATCAAAAACTGGAG
>JAYVZR010000396.1:0-9715 GCA_043783135.1 Ferruginibacter sp.
GGGCTCAATAAAAGTTTCGCAGCAGATATGGGTATGCAGCCAAACCTGTTACCTGATATTGACCTGGTAACTGAAAGTATTAAGGTAGCTACTTCAGCAAATACAGGGGGTGATTATTTAACAACCGCCCACATGCGCAACTGGATGGAATGTGTTATAAACCGTAAACAACCCAATGCACCGGTAACTGCAGGCTATGCACATGCGATTGCCACTATTATGACGAACGCCGCTGCACACACAGGGCAAAAAGTAATTTTTGATGAAGCTACCCAACAGGTAATGGCGGGTGGAAAAGTATTTAAATATTAATGACGATTAATAAACAGCAGTTGCCGGAAATGCAGGATCTGCAAGTTTTATTATGTCCTGGTATTGATAAGTAAAAATGCCTTCTATATTATTTTTAGCCGCATTAACCATTGAACGGGCAAGTAATTTTGCATGAATGGCTTTATATTTTTGCAGTTTGCCCATCAGTAAAAATGAAAATAGTTGTATAGTACGCTGGGCAAAAGATTCCCCCATTCTTTTTTCTTTTCTATGGCCCAGCAATACAGACGGCTGCATGATATGAATTGTATTTAAGCCTGTTGATTTTACAGCGTTTTCCATTTCGCCTTTAAGCCGTAAATAAAAATTACCACTTTTGCTGTTAGCACCTACAGCACTTACTATAATAAATTTTTCACAGCCAGTTTCTTTACAATAATGTGCGGCATTCACTGGTATATCAACATCTATTTGTTTATATAATTCTTTATTGCCCTTTACTTTTTTTTGTGTGGTGCCAATGGTGCAAAATACCACATCGCTGCCCGCTATTGCATTTTTAAATGCCGCGGCATCAGTAAAGTCAACCAATATTACATCCATATTAGTTGCCGTTTTTGGTGTGTTGTGCCTTACAATAATGCGTATTGTTTCAAAGTTTTTATCTTCTAACAGTAATTTAAAAAGATAAGTTCCCGTCATACCCGATGAACCAATTATTGTTGCTGTTTTCATTTGCGTAATAATTTTCGGTTACTCAATAAAGTTACGACTATTAAGCAGGTTACTGTGGAGAAGAAAAGATTATTATCTTTTTTGCAACCTCCATTTTTGTTTTCCGGGGGACATATTTAAAGCAATCCAGGTTTGCCCTTATATTTTTCTTTCAAGTGTTTTGCCCATATTTATTGTAAAGCCTGCCTTCTCATAACATTTAATGGCTGTAGTATTCCAGTCAACAATATTTAGTTTAATGATGATTTTATCAGTTGTTGAAAATGTATGCGCTATTAATAAATGTACAATCTGTTCTCCAATACCTTTTCCCCTTTTTGCTTTATCTCCAATCAATATTCTGCCAAAGTAAGCAGCAGTATCTGTCAGATAAATTTCAGCATGACCGATTGTATTTTTACTATTGCTGTCTACAACTTTAAATGCAAACCTATTAATATCAGGGAGCGACTTATCAAGTTGCACTGCCGTTAAAGGAAAAACAAAAACCGGTACTGCAGATTGCATCAGCATTTTCACACTGTCTATCCAGCAAATCAGTTATTCGTAATTTTTTTTTACAAACTTTTCTAATTGTACCATTTTAATATATCTACATTGTTGCAAGGTATTTTTACATACACTATTTGCAACTACATCAACAATGTAAAGTTACACAACTATGGTAATAAATTTATTTGCTGTTTAATATGTATCAAACTATTTGTACGGATAAAAATTGGTTTCTTTGCTTACAATGGCTTTATTCATCACTTCACTAAATTCCGGCAGCAATGGTAATTGTTATTATATTGGTAACAATACTGAAGCCGTATTGATTGATGCCGGCATAAGTTGCCGTGAAACAGAAAAGCGTATGAAAAAACTTGGGCTATCTATGAGTAAAATAAAAGCCATTTTTATTTCGCACGAGCACACCGATCATATTAAAGGAGTTGAGTCAATTGCCGAAAAATATAATTTACCTGTTTTTATTACTGCTGCTACAGCCCAGCGTGGACGGCTGCATTTTAAAAAGGAGCTGATCAATTATTTTGTAAATGATAAAACGGTAAATGTAGGAAGCCTTGCTGTGACAGCGTTTTCAAAATTACATGATGCTATCGACCCACATAGTTTTATCATTACAGGTAACGGTATTACTGTGGGGGTATTTACAGATATTGGTACTGCCTGCACAAATGTTACAACCTATTTTGGCCAATGCCATGCTGCTTTTTTAGAAACCAATTATGATGAGGAAATGCTGGATAGGGGTAGTTACCCCATTTTTTTAAAGAACCGTATCCGTGGAGGGGAAGGCCACTTGTCCAATAGCAAGGCACTGGAAGTATTTACTGCACACCGCCCATCTTTTATGACACACCTGCTGCTTTCTCATTTATCAATGGACAATAATAACCCGCAATTGGTTCATCAATTATTCAGCAGCCATGCCAATGACGTAAAAATTATTGTTGCTTCCCGTGATGAGCAATCAGCAGTTTATACAATACATCACCAAAATATGAGGGCAGTAAAAAATAACATCCCCTTTAAATTAGAGCATCCAAAACAGTTAAGTTTATTTTAATTTATTGCCCTGTAATGAATAGATAACTGTGTAAGGGCGACTTCAAAATAAGTAATCATTTATTGCAGTATAAGTTATGAAATAATATGGGGAAGTTTAATATAAATCGGCAACTATAAATTACATGGGCTACTCTACAAACTCAAATAATAATAATTGTGTTTTTTCAAAAGCATTAAAATTATTATCCGAAATAAACAGCAATGTTTTATGGCCATCGGGCAGGGTAAGGCCAAAAGTTACTCCTTCTATGTTATCGGTATAAATACCCAGCTCGTCCATATTCAACAACAGTTTTTTTGTTGCGGGCGTAAACGGTACAGTTGTATTCATAAGAGGTATATGGGTAACATCCGTGGCATTATTTAAATCGGTAATAAAAACTTTGATGGTACAGGGCAACCTGCCTGTAGAAAATGACCGTTCAATAGTTAAGAATTTATTATTACCCAGGGAAAGTATATCCGGCATACCATTTATTTTAAAACTATTTTCAGGGTTGGCAGCATAGGCAACAATATCTAATTTGTATGCATATTGCGCAGTATTTTTTTTAGTGGCGGCATCAAATTTTAATATTCTTATATACGCATTGTTATCAACTAAATCTGCCCTTGGCCCATCTTCATACAATGGCTCTTCTACATTTACAAACAGGGTAGAATAGTTGTCTGCAAAAGTTAAGCCTTCCAGCACACTGTTTTGCCTTGGCCCCTTTTCTATTGATTGCATATAAAGATTCGGCGGCAGGGTAAAACTGTCTATATATTTCCCTTCTTTAGAAACCGAAATAACCGAAGGGTTTTCCAAAACAGTATCATTTTCTTTTACAATTCTTTCTCCCTCGCTGCTCCATACCAATTGGTTGCTGTTGGGGTTATAGCGCATTGCTTCCGGATCGGGGGTATTAAAAGGGTCTTGTTTATTATTGGGGTAAGGCATGCCATTTGGCTGTAACAAATATTGTACACCTGTAAAGTGAATGCTGTCAATTCCTTTTTGTGTAAGTGAAATAGTAGCTGTATAAAACCGGGCATTGTTGATGGCGCTCCTGTCATCGCTTATGAAGTAGTACTGGTTATGCATTGGATCATAATCGATACCAGATAAGCCGCCAACAGTAGTATTGTTAAAATGTAAATTATAGGGTATATCCAGCTCGCCCAAAAAATGCAGGGAAGGAGTTGAATCAGGCTTTGGAGATAACAATGATTTTTTTGCAGGGTCGCAGGATAAAAAAAATATGCTGGCAGCAAAAAACAGCAGGGAATAATTTTTTAATAAATGCATAAAAAAGATTGTCGAACAAAGTTGCACCAAATAGGCCGAACTATCATTTTTGTTATCAGAATTTGTCTCAAGAGTAACCTGATAGCAATTCAATAATTATGAACATCTTTTAAAGCAGGCCCTTACTACAGCTAATTTCAATATTACTACCTTTACTATCTAAACGATTCATCTTTTATGAAAGAGGTATATATAATAGCCGCAGTACGCACGCCAATAGGCAGTTTTGGCGGATCATTAAAAAGTTTTTCTGCCACACAATTAGGAGCAATTGCAATTAAAGGCGCCATTGAAAAAGCAGGTATAGAGCCATCAATAGTTGATGATGTATTGATGGGTGCCGTAATACAGGCCAACATGGGGCAGGCCCCGGCAAGGCAGGCGGCAAAATATGCAGGGTTACCCAACGAGGTAAATTGTACTACCATTAATAAAGTATGCGCCAGCGGTATGAAGGCAATTGCACAGGCGGCACAAAGCATTATGCTGGGCGATGCCAATATAGTAGTGGCGGGAGGTATGGAAAGTATGAGCAATGTGCCTTATTATGCAGATGCCATGCGTTGGGGAAACAAATATGGCAATGTTACTTTTATTGACGGGCTTGCCAAAGATGGATTAACAGATGTATACGATGGTAAAGCAATGGGCAATGCTGCCGAGCTATGTGCCACCACCTGTGGAATAAGCAGGCAAGAACAGGATGCATTTGCCATTGAAAGCTACAAGCGTTCACAGGCTGCCGTTAGCGGTGGTAAATTTGATGCGGAAATTATACCCGTGGAGATCCCTCAAAAAAAAGGCGGCCCGGTTTTGTTTTCTAAAGATGAAGAACCTTTTAATGTTATGTTTGATAAGATACCGGGGTTAAAAGGAGCTTTTGTAAAAGATGGTACAATAACTGCTGCCAATGCCTCAACAATGAATGACGGAGCAGCGGCTCTTGTATTAATGAGCAAGGAAAAAGCAATTGAATTGGGTTTAAAACCCATTGCAAAGATACTATCCTATGCCGATGCTGAACAGGCTCCGGAATGGTTTACTACAACACCTGCAGTAGCAGTGCCGAAAGCTGTAGCCAAAGCAGGTTTACAAATGGCCGATATTAATTTTTGGGAATTGAATGAAGCATTTAGCGTGGTTGGTATAGAAAACAGTAAACGCATGAAGCTTGATCCGGCAACTGTAAACGTCAATGGTGGTGCGGTTTCTATCGGCCACCCGCTGGGTTGTAGCGGCGCAAGAATTATAGTTACCCTCATCAATGTGCTGAAACAGCAAAATGCAAAATACGGTGCCGCAGGTATCTGCAATGGCGGCGGTGGCGCATCAGCCATGGTTATTCAAAATATGTAAGGAAGATTTTTTTGACAGTGTATTTTTACAACAAAGCCTTTTGTTTTTTTACAAAAGGCTTTGTTGTAAATGTTTTTCTAAGATGTTAAAGCGGGATAAAATAAGTAAACTTTGATTAGAAGGTTTCAAGATAGATAATTTTTTTTGTAATCTCCTAGTTTTAACCATTTTTTTTAGCCATAACAACGTGCAGGGATATACGCTTTTTGTTCATCCATGGTATTTTACCTTTTATTGCCTCTCGCTAAAAAAGCAAATAGGGTGTTAAAAATCACCAGTACTCTTGTTACGGCATGGTTAAGCGAGAAGAAAAATGTATTATATCGTAAATTGCAATGAAATTTCATTTTGCGATTGTATAATTTGTTTATGGTTTTTTATTGATAGGAAACACCATATAAAATTTTAATACAGCAAAATTGGTACAGATAGATGATGGCCTTTTAAAAAAGGTTGCTTAACTTATAAAGACTGCACAAGGAGCCCGGAGTCGATTTCTATAACTAAACTTATTTAAAATGAACACTATTTGTTGATATGGCTACTATAAGATAAATTTGCCACTCGAAATACTTACACATACAATAAATAAACAGGATACATGCGACAAATTGCTTTTAGAGAAGCCCTTAGGGAAGCTATGCAGGAAGAAATGCGACGTGATGAAAGGGTATTTTTAATGGGAGAAGAAGTAGCCGAATACAATGGAGCTTACAAGGTAAGCCAGGGCATGCTGGATGAGTTTGGCGAAAAAAGAGTGATTGATACGCCCATTGCTGAACTGGGTTTCACTGGTATTGCTGTAGGTGCTGCCCAAAATGGGTTAAGGCCAATTGTTGAATACATGACCTGGAATTTTGCTGTTTTGCCTCTAGACCAGATTTTAAATACAGCCTCAAAAATGTTGGCAATGAGTGGTGGCCAGGTTGGTTGCCCGATTGTTTTTCGTGGCCCCAATGGTAGCGCAGGCCAGTTAGGTGCACAGCATTCAACAGCATTTGAATCGATGTATGCAAATATCCCGGGTTTAAAAGTAATATCTGTAAGCAACCCTTATGATGCAAAAGGTTTATTAAAAAGCGCCATCCGTGATGATGATCCTGTTATTTTTATGGAAAGCGAAGTGATGTATGGCGAAAAAGGAGAAGTGCCTGAAGAAGAATATTTACTACCTATCGGCAAAGCATTTATTAAAAGGGCGGGCAAAGATGTAACCATCGTATCGTTTAATAAAATGATGAAGGTAGCATTAAGTGCTGCAGAAGAATTAGCCAAAGAAGGTATTGAAGCAGAAGTAATAGATCTTGCCACTATCAAACCTTTGGATTGGTTTACCATTTTAGAAAGCGTAAAAAAGACAAACCGTTTAGTGATAGTAGAAGAACAATGGCCATTTGCCTCAGTATCTTCTGAAATTACTTACCGCATACAAAAAGAAGGCTTCGATTACCTTGATGCACCTATCAGAAGGATAACATCTGTTGATGCGCCTATGCACTATGCCCCAAACCTGGTGGCATTGTATTTACCCAATGTAGAAAGAACAGTAAAGTTGGTAAAGGAAGTAATGTATTTAAGAAAATAGATGCAATTGCAGCTTTTATTTCTACCATTGTCAACAGTATTGTAAGTTTTTGTAATAGTCATACAATCACTGGCAAGACGTGTATTTACGCTTGTTGTCAAAGTTTTATGAGGATAAGGTTTTTTAAATAAAACCTTCCCTTTATTTATTTAGTAAGTAAATTGCAGATCAATATTTAAAATTCTCTTAACCATCCAGTGAAAAATTAATTTCTTTTTTTTAAACTTAAAATTAAATCAACATGAAATCAATTTTGAACACCTGCTTATTCTTTCTGGGCATTTTATTGTTTATATCCTGTGCCCCTGTTTTAAATGTAACAACTGATTATAATCATTCTGCCGTATTTGCCAATTACAAAACTTACGCAATGTACCAGATGTCGGATAAATCTTCTACTGTAAGTCAGTTGAACCAAAGCCGTATTTTTAATGCAGTAAAGGCGCAAATGGTAACGGATGGTTTTACTGAAGTGGCATCAAGTGCCGATTTACTGGTGAATGTTACTGCTGTGCGTTCCGACAAAAAATCACTTCAATCAACTACCACAGGTATGGGCGGTTACGGGGCATATGGCTACGGCGGATTCTATCGTCCATACGGATATGGTGGCATGGGTATGGGTATGGGGGGTATAAGCACCACTTCTACTCAGGTTGTTAATACCATTACAGGTTCAATTATCATTGATATTGTTGACGCTAAGACAAATGAAATTGTATGGACAGGTACCGGCAATAAAGAAATTGATAAGCCAGCAGACAATCCTGACCAGGCTATTTCTGCTGCTATTGCTACCATTATGGCAACCTTCCCTCCGGGAAAAATAGTATCTAAAAAGTAGGGATTTACAAGTAATACCTGTCATATCTTTATTTTGAGATATTCAATTCAGTAAAGTAATAATTTGTAATTATATAAATTATTACTTTACATAATTATTGATAAATCTATTAACTAATCTTTTACATTTTATGTTTATAAATTTATATAATTAAAAATTTAAAACAATATAACAAACTACTCATGAAAAAAATTATTTTAAGTGCAATCCTTATTGCTGGATTAGCTACTATGACGACAGCGCAAAATGCACGTTTGAACTTATATGGTTCGTATGTTTTTAACGACCAGGTAAATAGTAATTATACAAACACTGCTGGCGCAAAGGCAACTATTAATGGAGGATTTCAATATGGCTTAGGTGCAGAGTTTATGGTACGGCCCACAACAGGGGTAGAAATAAAATACCTTCACCAGAGTACAACTGCCGATTTATCTTATTATAATGACGGAGAACGTAAAACTCCTACAATAGATTTCAACGTAAATTATCTTTTATTGGATGGTAATTACTATTTTCATACTGGTAACAGCAACATTGAACCTTTTTTAGGTGGTGGAATAGGAGCAGCTTTTTTGTATGCTACGAACACTAATGGCGTTAAAGGCAATAGAACGGTATTTGCCTGGGACCTTAAAGCAGGTACAAATATATTCTTTAATAAAAAAGTGGGTATAAAATTACAGGCAACATTAAATAATGCTTCACAGGCTTCTGGCGGATATTATTGGTATGGGGTCTCTACCTATAATTATGTTAGTATGCTTCAGTTTGGACTGGGTGGCGGATTAGTATTCAGGTTTAGTAACTAAACTCTTTAATTTATAATTTAAACAGTTACTGCTCAACAATTTTTATCGTTTAAGAACGGATATATTTGCAACGGGATATTAGTAAGTTTTATACTGCTGATATTTCGTTGCATTTTTCTTTAACGTAGACGATAAGCTGCAATTTGTATAATGAAAAATCGCATCTTAAAATAATACTTCTTCAGCAAAACTTAACTTTAAAAAATAAATTATGAAAAAATTTTTCTTTTTTTTGTTAATGCTCTTTTTTACCTGTACAACTGTTATGGCTCAGGATTCTACAAATAACGGACATAAATGGAGCTGGCTTATTGAACCTTATCTTATGTTTCCAAATTTAAACGGTAAAGTGGGTGTAGAAACTTTACCTGATGTATCGGTAGATGCAAATGCAAGTGATATTTTCAGTCACCTTAAAATGGTGGCTGTGGTTTATGCAGAAGCCAGAAAAGGTGATTGGCCATCAATTCTGATATAATTTATATGAAACTCGGGCAGAATGCAGCACCATCTGGTTTAATCAATAGCGGTAGCGTTACGGCCAAAATGTTTTTATGGAATGTAAGTGGTTTGCTAAGGATTACACCATGGCTGAATTGGGGCCGGCCATCATGTTAAATTCTATAAAATCCAGTCTGGATATCAATAAAAATAATGCAGGTGGGGAAACTACAAACATATCCAAAGCACTTTCGCAGACATGGGGTGATTTTTTACTGGTTGCAAGGATTGCAAATAAACCCGGTCAAAAATTTATTTATCAGCTTCGTGGTGATATAGGTGGAGGGTTCAGTGGAACAAATAATGCTGTTTTTGGCAAGTGCAGGCATATGCAGGCTACCGGTTTTCAAAATTATTTCAGCTTACCGGTGGTTACAGGATAATCAGTTTAAATTATGAAAACGGACAATGTAACGAACATTTTTTGTTTGATGCAAATACTTTCGTCCCGATTATTCGTTTTGGGTTTAATTTCTAAAAAACACAATTTACCCGATAGGCAGTAATCGATAAAATAATAAATAAAAAATCGCAAATCATTGATTTGCGATTTTTTGTTATGAATGCATTTATATTGTTTTTTTTTAAAAAATTGTTTGTAGTTATTCAATGCCAGTTGTTCATTAAAAGCCATTATATTGTAATTTAGCCTATTACATAACCAACATTTATACAATGAGAAAAAATACAGCCCAATCAACCCTTATTTCATTTTGTTTTTTTATGATACTGTCAGGTAGTTTTTC
>JAYVZR010000397.1:0-3638 GCA_043783135.1 Ferruginibacter sp.
ATGTTTGCGGAAGACGTGCCGCCGACATTTTCCTGTGTCCAGATATTTTCGGTACCTATTGATGCATTGTTTGGAGCAAAGCTGTTAAAATAAACAGGGCTTAATGTATAAGAACCTGAACTTATCACCTGATCTGCCAAAGTAATTACCTGTGCCATATCTGCCGCAGCAAAGGTAGGAGCCACCCTGTTTGCAAATGCGCCTTTATTCAGATAGCATTTCATTAATAAAACCCTTGCAGCATTTTTATTGGCCCTTATAACCGGCCCTGCTGGCAAATCAGGAAGAGCAGCATTTAGCTCGGCAATGATATAATCCAATTCCGCAACTCCTTTTCTCACTTTTGGAGGCTGAAGAACACTTTCTCCTGGCTCTCTGTAAGGAACCTGGCCCCATCCATCAAGCATCATAAATTCAGCAAAGGCTCTTAACATCCTGGCTTCTGCCTTTTGTTGTGCTGTTGGGCTGAACCGTAATAAGTCAGTAGCGCTGTACATTACACCTCCCAAGGATGCAAATACTTCTCTTACACGGATATGATCTGCATCAAAATTATGAGAATGTAAAACCCTCCAGGCGCCGTTATCATCCCAGTCGCCACCCCTTGTAGGTCCAATTAATTCGTCGGTAGTCATTTCCCAAAGAGCATATACACCAGCCTGATCCTGGAAAGTTCCCCTGATATTATCATAAATACCATTTAAAAGGGCTGCTGTATTTGCAGATCCACCAGATCCTCCTATTTGTGCATCTGTTAATTGTCCATTAAGATTTTCTTTTAGCTTGGTACAACCCACTGAAATAAGTGAGAAAACAAGCATTGTAATTAATAATTTACGTATCATAGAATGATATTTTAAAAGTTATATTATTTAGAAACCAACATTTATTCCAAAAGTAATTGTACGTGCCGAAGGATAAGGAATGTATTCGATACCAGTAGATGGAACTCCATTTACGTTCTTATCTACGTTTACCTCGGGATCAAATCCAGAGAATTTGGTAATTACAAATAGATTCTGCCCGGTTACGTAAACTGATAATCCCTTTACTGATTTGCCAATATCTCCAAAATTGTACGACAAAGTTGTATTGGCCATTTTTAAATAATTACCTTTTTCTAAATACCTGGATGAAGCGGAAAGTGGATTGGCAAAAGATTCTTTTATAGGATCTCTTAGTACTGATAAGGCAATGTTTTTACTGTTACTAATACTACCAACATTGATAACACTATTTAAGGTATTGTTGTAAATAAGATGACCAAATGCGCCATTCATATTGGCAGATAGACTCAATCTTTTATAATTTAAAGTAGTACTTATGCCTAACAAAACTTTTGCATTTGGATTACCAACGTAAGATGTCACATCGCCATCCGGGTAAATAGCAAATCCATCTTTGCTAAAACCATCAAACCTCTTGGTAAAAAAGGCATTTATGGGTAACCCATTCTTAATTACCTCCACGGTAGTACCTGTAATTCCCTGGCCATGCAGCCCCCCTGTGTTGATGGAAAGTGTAAGGTTAGAAACTTCATTTTTAACAAAAGTGCTATTAACCCCTAAATCCCATGAAAAATCCTTTTTAGAGATAATAGTGGCATTTACAGCGGCTTCTAATCCTTTATTATCTATATTACCGTTCAGATTAACCCATTTTACTGCTCCTCCGGGTGCAGCCGGGTAAGCGGGCTCGCTTGGAAATAACAGGTCAGTTGTTCTTTTGTTGAAATAATCTACGGTAACTGTGATGCGGTTTTTTAAGAGACTCATATCCATCCCAATATTATATTGCCTGTCGGATTGCCATTTCAACTCAGGGTTAGCGCTGTTTGCTGCAATGAATCCTCCGGTTCCATTTCCAGAAAATGAATACCTAAACTGTGCAGACCCGGAAGGAAATTCCTGGTTACCCGTTTTACCCCAACCGGCACGCAGCTTTAAGGAATTGATTATATCAAAGTGAAAAAAATCTTCTTTGCTGATATTCCATGCAGCACTAAAAGAGGGAAAATATCCGTATTTATTATTTTTACCGAATTTAGTAGATCCATCTGCCCTGAAAGTTCCGGTAAGCAGGTATTTGTCCTGGTAGTTAAAAGCTGCTCTTACAAAATAAGATTGCAGTTCGTTAGTTGGATCCGAATAAGACCCAATTGATCTGTTAGTAGGATTCGTAAATTGTATGTAATCTTCATAATTTAATCCAAAATTTCCAAAGCCTCCTGCAGTCACCCCATAACCAGATAAGTCGTTGCCTTTGTTCTGAAATTTAAGGTATTCAAAACCTGCAACAGCATTAAGGTTAAGATCTTTTATTATTTTTTTATTGTAGTTTAAAGTATGAGTAATCTGTTGTGTAGATAGCTGGCTTTGCGCTAATCTTACTCTACCTTTTCCGTAAACATCATTAAAATTAATAAATGGCTGTATAGTTGTGCCTCTTTGGCCTGTACTATAATTAACGCTGTAAAGAAACCGGTATTCTAAGTCTTTAGTTAATTTAAAATATGGAGATATACTGGCCAATATGGTGGTTACCCTTGCCTTATCTGTAATAGCTTCTGAAACAGCGAGAGGATTAATTAAATCGCCTCCGACAGCAACATTAAATGAATCCTGTCCATTAGGTTTCCTAATGATCAAGTTTTCTGTGGGGTTCCACTGGAGTGCGTTACCTATCAAACTACCTCTTGAACCTGCATCATTAGAAATGGGCGCAATGTTTTCTGTGTATTGGCTGGGAATAATATTAATGTCTAACCCTAATTTTTTGCTTTCTAAAAATTTAAAATTACCACTGAGGTTTGCGGTGTATTTTTTAATACCCGTTTTCCTAACAATACCTTCCTGGTCTAAAACACCAAAGGAAAACCTGTACTTAGCGTTTTCATTACCACCACTTACCCCAAGATTATAATTTTGTACAAGCCCGGTTCTTAAAATAGCATCCAGCGCATTTACGTTTGATCCTTTGTCACCACCACTACCTAAATTGTAATACACTAAGGCTTCACGAAATTGTTGTGCGTCCAGTACCTTAATCCTCTTAGAAATTTTTGAAAAGCCAAGAGAGGAACTTAACTCTAATTTAGGCTCGCCAGATTTACCCTTTTTTGTTGTAATCAATACCACTCCATAGGCAGCTCTTGATCCATATATAGCTGTAGCTGATGCATCTTTCAATACATCAATAGAAGCAATATCAGAAGGATTAATAAAGTTTAAAGGATTACTTCCCGGATTGCTGCCACCTACACCTATATCACCTATACCCGGGCGGGCAGACCTGCCATCTAAAGGAACACCATCAACAACATATAATGGTTGCCCACTGCCAGTAAGCGCAGAAGCACCTCTGATTTTCACCGTAGTTGCACCACCTGGCTGGCCACTGTTATTTATTATTTGTACACCCGATACCTTACCCTGTATCAACTGATCGGCGGAAGTGTAAGTACCTTTATTAAAATCTTTTGCCTGTACGGTAGATACTGCACCTGTAAGGTCTTTCTTCCTGGCGGTACCATAACCGATCACCACCACTTCATTTAAATTACTAACGCTGGTTTCTACTTCAACATTTAATGTTGACTTACCATTTACCCCTTGCTGTAATTTGGTAATGCCTGCACC
>JAYVZR010000398.1:0-9711 GCA_043783135.1 Ferruginibacter sp.
AACAGTTGCATCAAAATCTTTAACCTCGCAGGCAAACCTTGTCTTAAATTTAGTAGCGTCAAACTGTTTAATTAAATCACAGCCATTTACACCATCAGCCAACCCCTGCCAATATTCAGCAACAGATTTACCAAGCGGAGTGATGGCGCCCAGTCCGGTTACAACTACTCTCTTAAAGTTCATAAAATTTGCCTGCAATGATTTAAAAAGAGATAATAATTACTTGGCGTGTTCTTCCAGGTAAGTTACAGCCTGACCAACGGTAGTAATGGTTTCAGCCTGTTCATCAGGGATTGAAATATTAAATTCTTTTTCAAATTCCATAATTAGTTCAACGGTGTCCAGGCTATCGGCACCTAAATCATTTGTGAAAGAAGCTTCAGGTGTAACCTCGGCTTCATCAACACCTAATTTGTCAACAATTATTTTCTTTACTCTTGTTGCAATGTCTGACATGGTAGTATTTATTTAGTTAATCAGCAGCAAAAATATACTTTTTGTAATAAATACAAAGAAATATAAATAAAGGCAGAATAGCCCTTTGTTTAACCGCTGGAAGATTTAGAAAAAGACAAAATTGCCCCTGATAGTTGAAACAAACAAATAAATCTTTGTCAGCTTGCAAGCTTAAAGAATGGGTCAAAACAGGTTGTAACAAAACCTGCGTTTAGTAAACCATAAATAAAAAAAATTGTATATTGTATAATACCTCTATCCTAAGTAAGAAATAAAATACCCCAAAAACAGTATTTATGGCATTAAAACAAATAGATCACGGAAGCAAAGAATATCGGCAAATAGTTGAGTTACGAATGGAAATTTTGCGTAAACCATTGGGCCTGACATTTTCAAAGGAGGAGCTGGACAATGAAAAAAATGATATTTTGATTGCTTCTTTTGATGAAGACAAAATGCTTGGCTGTTGCATCTTAACTAAAATCGATGCTTCTACAATCAGGCTTCGTCAAATGGCAGTACAAAAAAATGTACAGGGAAGGGGTATCGGGGAATCTATTATAAGTTTTGCGGAAACTGTGGCCAGGGATAAAGGCTATAAAGTTCTTACCATGCATGCCCGGGATACGGCTATAGGCTTTTATGAAAAATTTGGTTATGCTATAAAAGGTGGGCAGTTTGAAGAAGTAAAAACAAAACACCATATTATGGAAAAAAAGCTCCGTTGATTATTTATGAATTTTCGCCGTTAATATCTTTCTTGCTGCATTTACATCATCTCCCTGAAAAGCATCTTTAGGTACTATAAAAAAAGAACGGTTATCAAAATACAAATGAAAAAAATGAGGGCTTTCCATAGAAGAGGCAAACTCGTTCCATGACCATTGACGGCTTCCCCTGTCATTTTCAATTATAAAATTATCGTTACCTAATGTTGCCTTAAATGTATCTTTAAAAGTAGCTGACTTTTTGTAAATCAACATTGGTAAAAGATACCAAAAAGCAATCATTAATGCAAACCATAAAACAGAACTTAGCAAAAAAGCAATGGGGGATATTTTTTTTAAAAAGAATAAAGCTGCAGAAATAATTGCAAATAAATTTACCACAATCATCATTGTTTTAATTTCACGCCTTGTTATAAAATGATACCGCAATGCCTGTATTACTTTTCCTTTATTATAAGTAAAAAATTGTGAAGTCATGTTGTAAAGGTATCACAAAAATAATAACGGTTATTGCGGTTGCATTGCAAACATTACGGCCATTGGGTTTTAAAATGCAACATTTTGTACCGAAGAAAAAATTAAATCGCCAATAATATTTTATATTCGTTTAACAACAATAAATATTTTACAAGTGCCCGCAATTGTCTATTATATCACACTCCCCTTTATTTACCTTTTATCGTTATTGCCTTTTCCTTTACTGTACCTGCTGTCTGATGGGCTTTACCTGGTATTGTATCGTGTTGTTGGTTACCGCAAAGAAGTAATAAATGAGAATTTAACAAATGCCTTTCCTGAAAAAACAACGCCAGAAATAATTGTCCTTCAAAAAAAATTTTACAGGTATTTCTGTGACCTTTTGCTGGAAACTTTTAAAACCCTTACCATTAGCCGCGATACTATGTTAAAGCATTGCAGCCTTGATCCTGCTGCCGAAAAAATATTTAGTGAATTTGCTGCCGAAAACAAAAGCTTAATAATAGTAATGGGGCATAAAGGCAATTGGGAGTGGGCAGGTAATACTTTTGGCATTTGTTGCAAACATCAGTTATATGTTATCTATCATCCCTTGGCAAATAAATATTTTGACGGGCTTATTTACAAAATGCGGAGAAGGTTTGGATCGAAGCTGATACCGATGAAAGATACTTTTCGCCAGATAATAAAAAATAAAAACGAATTAAATGCCATTGCTTTTATTGCAGATCAATCGCCCAACCCGGAAAAAGCATATTGGATGAATTTTCTTAACCAGGATACCGCTGTTTTTACAGGTACAGAAAAAATTGCAAAAATGATTAATTACCCCATTGTATATATATCTGTAAAAAGATTAAAAAGAGGTTATTATACTTTACTGGCAGAAACATTACTGGTTCCGCCTTATGCCGGTGGCGAGGGTGATATAACAGAACTACATACCCGAAAACTGGAATCCGATATCCTTGCACAACCCGAAACATGGCTATGGACACATAAAAGATGGAAACATAAACGTGTTAACATTTAATTAGTCCTCTAATTAAGTACCTTTGCCATCTAATATTTAAAGAATGCTTATTGGTAAAAACCTGATATTAGCTACAAAGCCATTTGCAAAAGAAGTAAGATCCATAAGTTGGTTTCATACAATTTCCACGCTCGTTTTATTAATACTGGCACTTACCGGAACTTTACTTGCACCCCTTATAGCGCTTAAATTGTTGTGCAGTTTAATTTCAGGGTTATTGCTCATACGGATGTTCATTATTTATCACGATCATCAGCACCATACTATCTTAACCCATTCCCCTGTTGCCGAATTTATCATGACAGTTTTTGGTATGTACATGCTTTCGCCCACCAGTATCTGGAAAAGGTCGCACGATCATCACCACAATCACAATTCAAAATTATTCAGTGCGAGTATAGGCTCGTATCCAATTGTTACAACAAAAAAATATTTGGATATGTCTTCTTTTCAAAAAAAGTTTTACCTCGCTGTCCGTCATCCCGTTACTATTGCACTAGGTTATTTTTCTATGTTTATTGTTGGTATGTGCCTGCGTTCTTTTTTCAGTAACCCCCGCAAACATTATGATAGCCTGATAGCGTTGATACTGCATTTTATATTTGCTGTATTGTTGTTTATATTCTTTGGCTGGCAGGCTTGGTTTTTTATGTTTTTTTTACCTTTTTTAATTGCCTTTGGCATGGGCGCTTATTTGTTTTATGCGCAGCACAATTTTCCTGGTGTAGAATTTTATGAAAATAAAAACTGGGTGTACGAAGAGGCTGCATTGGAATCGTCCAGTTATATGAAGATGAATCCGGTTATGGCATGGTTTACCGGTAATATCGGGTATCACCATATTCATCATCTTAATTCAAAAATTCCTTTTTACCGTTTGCCGGAAGTAATGAAACATTTTGCTGAATTGCAAAACTGCAAAACAACTACCCTTTCATTAAAATCAATAAGTGCCTGTTTTAAATTGAAAGTGTGGGATCAGGAAAGTAACCAGATGATTGGAGTAAAAGACATTTCATAAATTACTTATGCTTTTTAAATTGGTAAATTTTTGCCGTTAAGGTGTCAAGACGTTTAGTTATAACCTAAAATGTAAATAAAAACGTCTCAACGGCTTAACAGCAAAAAAAAAGTAAACACCAAGCTGCATGGTAAAAATACTTAGCTTGGTGTTGCGGTAGAAAAATAAAAGAATGCCTTAACTCCTTAACGGCAAGAAGAATAGCGTAAAAGGCCTTTAACAAATTACCCTGTGTAAAGCCTTTAACCTATCTTCATCATCAACATTTTCTCTTTTAAATCCGTTTTCTTATCAGTAATAATTTTAATTACAAGCAAACCAAAAAATAACCATGCAATTTACTGCCACACAAATAGCGGGCCTGCTCAATGGCCAGATAGAAGGGGACGCCAATATTACTGTAACTAAATTATCAAAAATTGAAGAGGGTGTTCCGGGGTCGATATCTTTTCTTAGTAACCCTTCTTATACTCAGTATTTGTACGGAACACAAGCATCCATTGTGATTATTAACAACAGCTTTGTTTTAACAGCACCGGTTACTGCAACATTGATAAGGGTAGAGAGTGCAGAGAATGCTTTTGCAACATTATTGGAAATGTACAATGCGGTAAAGCTTAATAAAAAAGGCATTTCCAAATTATCGTTTATTGCAGACAGCGCTACCGTAGGCAACGATATTTATGCGGGTGAATTTGCTTTCGTGGGTGAAAATGCCACTATCGGCAACAATGTAAAAATATATCCGCAGGTGTACATTGGCGACAATGCAGTAATTGGGGATAACACCACTCTTTTTGCCGGTGTAAAAATTTATTCTGAAACACAAATTGGCAAAAACTGCATCATACATTCCGGCACTGTAATTGGCAGCGACGGATTTAGGTTTAACCCTGAAGCTGACAATAAAAAAGTGCCTCAAATTGGCAATGTTGTAATTGAAGACGATGTAGAAATTGGCGCCAACTGCGCCATTGACAGAGCCACGCTGGGTTCTACCATTTTACGCAAAGGTGTAAAATTTGATAACCTTATTCATATTGCCCACAATGTTGAAATTGGAGAAAATACTTATTTTGCTGCACACGGAGTAGTAGCAGGCTCAACCAAGGTTGGAAAAAACTGTATGTTCAGCGGGCAGGTAGGCATTGTAGGCCATTTAAATATTGCAGATAATACCATAATCACCGCACAATCCGGTATCTCAAAAAGCATCACCAAAAAAGGTGAAGTGTTTATGGGTTCGCCCGCATTTGATGCCAATAAATACAGAAAAGCGTATATCCATTTCCGTAACCTGGAGGCATTGGTGCAAAGGGTAGATAAAATAGAAAAGCTGCAGAAGCAAACGGAAGTAAAGGAAGGGTAATATTGCTGCTGGTATTTGTTTAAATGCCTGATAGATAAGTTTGAAAACTTACAACTGGACTTGTGTATACTTTTTTTAATACGAGACTTTCATAAAAGTTATATTTCAGGCAAAGAAAATAAGGATACAAAGTTCACAAAGAATAAACACAAACGCCACTCAATTAAGTGGCGTTGTAATGTGTATAATCCTGAAACGATTCTTATTAACTACAGCCCATGCTGTTACCACAGTTTAAACATTTGTAACAGGTACCGCTGCGGATAGTGATATGGCCGCAGGTATTGCAAGAAGGTGCATCGCTCTGCATGCTCCTCATATAATTTTGCGTGCCATCATTGCCGCTGGCGTATTGCGCTTTAGCGGTGGTAGATTGCGTGTTACCTGCCGGAGAAGAAGCAGCCGGGCCCATTACCCTTACTTCACTAAGCTCCTGTTTTCTTTCACCAATGGTAGGTGAATGTATGTCCCAGCTATCGTTGCCCAGATTTTCTACTTCAGGTTTATCCAGTACATGTACCAGGTCTGTACGGCCAAGGTACTCAAATGCAAGAGAGCGGAAAATAAAATCCATAATAGAAGTGGTGCTTTTTATGTTTGGATGATCAACCATACCTGCCGGTTCAAAGCGGGTGAACACAAATTTTTCTACAAACTCTTCCAACGGCACACCATATTGCAAACCAATGGAAATAGCAATGGCAAAACAATTCAACATGCTACGCACAGTAGCGCCTTCTTTGGCCATATCAATAAATATTTCGCCTACGGTGCCATCATTATATTCGCCGGTGCGAAGAAACAATGCCTGCCCGTTAATTTTTGCTTTTTGTGTAAAGCCCCTGCGTTTGGCCGGCAAAGTTTTACGTTCTACAATTTTTGCCAGCCTTCCTTTTAAAACCGTATCAGGGCTGTTTTGCATGCGCTTGCTTACTTCGTCCAGCAATTCATCTACCGTAAGTTTACTCATATCAACAATCTGGCTTTGGTTGTTGGTTGATAGTTGACTGGTATTGGTTTCCGCTATTGAAGCATCGTTACTTTCTTCGGTAGTTTTCTTTTTCTTATCTGATTTGTTACTGAGTGGCTGTGATAATTTAGAGCCATCACGGTACAAGGCATTTGCTTTTAATCCAAGCTCCCAGCTCATCCTGTAGCAATCCGCAATTTCTTCTACTGTTGCTTCATTGGGCAGGTTAATTGTTTTGCTTATAGCGCCGCTCAAAAAAGGTTGTGCAGCAGCCATCATCCGTATATGGCCATGCGCATGAATATAGCGTTGGCCTTTTTGTCCGCATTTATTGGCACAATCAAATACAGCCAGGTGTTCATCTTTTAAATAAGGTCCCCCTTCCACTGTCATAGTGCCACATACATAAATATTGGCTGCTTCAATCTGTTCATCTGTAAAACCAAGGGCTTCTAATAAACTCCATTCAAAATCAAAATACTTATCGGATGTAAAACCTAAGCGTTGTAAAGTGGCTTCACCAAAAGTATAAACATTAAAAACAAAACCAATTTCAAATGCACTTGCTAAAGAAGCTTCTACTTTTGCCAGTTCCTCTTTTGTAAATCCCTTCGCCAATAAAGTTTGCGGATTGATGTAAGGGGCTCCATGCAGGGTAGCATGCCCTTTGGCATAGTTTACAATTTGCTCCAGCTCTTTTTCGCTGTATTGTAAATTGCGTAATGCAGCAGGCACACTTTGGTTAATAATTTTGAAGTATCCGCCGCCACTTAATTTTTTAAATTTCACCAAAGCAAAATCAGGCTCTACCCCGGTAGTATCACAATCCATTACCAAACCAATTGTTCCGGTTGGCGCAATCACGGTTGTTTGTGCATTGCGGTAACCATTTTTTTCTCCTGACTGCACGGCATCGTCCCATGCTTTAATGGCTGCAGACAATAAATAATCTGGGCAATATTTTGCGTTGATGCCCTGAGGTTTTATTTCAATTGCTTCGTAAGCTTCCTGTGCATCGTAAGCCGCGGCACGGTGGTTGCGCATTACCCTGAGCATATGTTTTTTATTTTCTTCGTATTTTGAAAAAGGGCCTAAAAAACCTGCCATCTCTGCAGAAGCAGTATAAGCAACGCCCGTCATAATCGCTGTGATGGCGCCGGCAATGGCCCTTGCTTCTTCACTGTCATAGGGAATACCGCTTACCATCAGCATGCTGCCGAGGTTGGCATATCCTAATCCCAATGTTCTGTAATCGTAAGATAATTGTGCTACTTCTTTGGAGGGGAACTGTGCCATCAACACAGATATTTCCAATACTACTGCCCACAAACGGCAGGTATATTCAAAACCCTTTACATCAAAACTATTATTGCTTTCTTCAAAAAAGCGGCGCAGGTTTACAGAAGCTAAATTGCATGCAGTGTTATCTAAAAACATATACTCACTGCAAGGGTTACTCGCTCTTATGGGCCCTCCTTCCGGGCAGGTATGCCATTCGTTAATAGTAGTGTCGTATTGTGTACCCGGGTCGGCACATCTCCATGCTGCGTAATTAATTTGTTTCCAAAGATCCCTCGCTTTTACCCGCTTCATTATTTTTCCATTACTTCTTCCTTTTAGCTCCCACTCGCCATCCTCATCCAATGCTTTAAAAAATGAATTGGGTATACGAACAGAATTATTACTGTTTTGCCCACTTACTGTTTTGTATGCTTCGCCCTCATAATCGCTCGGGTAACCTGCTGCAATTAATGCAGCAACTTTATCTTCCTCACCTGATTTCCAGTTTATAAAATCTTCTATTTCCGGATGATCCAAATCAAGACAAACCATTTTTGCAGCACGGCGTGTGGTACCACCGCTTTTAATGGCCGCAGCAGCCCTGTCACCTATTTTTAAAAAACTCATCAGGCCACTGGAAGTACCACCGCCACTTAGTTTTTCGCCATCGCCACGGATGCTGCTGTAGTTGGTACCGACACCACTTCCATATTTAAATATCCTTGCTTCTCTTACCCAAAGATCCATGATACCGCCTTCATTTACCAGGTCGTCATCTACACTTAAAATAAAACAGGCATGGGGTTGTGGCCGTTCGTACGCGGAGGTTGATTTCTTTAACTGGCTGTCTGCCTGGTCAACAAAATAATGCCCCTGTGGTTTTCCTGTAATACCATACACTTCATGCAAACCTGTATTGAACCATTGCGGGCTGTTTGGTACGCAAGCCTGGTTTAATATAGAGTATACCAATTCATCATAAAAAATTTGTGCATCATTTGCTGTAGCAAAATAATTATACCGTTCGCCCCAAACCCTCCAGCAGTATGCCATACGATGTGCTACCTGCTTTATAGTTGTTTCTCTGCCGGTGCTTCCATCTGGCTGTGGTACACCTGCTTTGCGAAAATATTTTTGCGCCAGTATATCTGTTGCAATCTGGCTCCACTGTTTTGGAACCTCAACATTATCCATTTGAAAAACAATTTCGCCGCTGGGGTTTTTTATGATAGAAGTACGGTAATCGTACTCAAACATATCGTAAGGTGAAACGGCTTCGTTGGTAAACTGGCGGTTGAAAGCAAGACTCTCGTTTATTTTTTTCTGTGCTGGCATAAAGATGAAGCAGGTTGACAGGTTAGGTAATTTGTAAATACTGTTAACGAAAATATTTGTTGTTGATGAACATTCAAACGGGTAAATATTAACAGGTGTGGACAAATCAGGTGGATAAATCCCCATAGTTAATAGCACCCTGCATTTGCTGATTTTTCAACACTATTTTATAAAATATTTCCCGATTTCGATTAAATTTTTCCCGATGTTTTTACATAACAAAAATTATGAAGGCCTATAGCTGTTGAAAATGATTTTCTGCTAAAAAAGTTTGGTTGCTGATACAGAATAAAATGAGTAGGTATCTTTATTGCATGAGAACAGTAATACAAAGGGTAACTGAAGCAAGTGTAACAATTGATAATACCATAAAAGCTTCCATCAGCAATGGCCTGCTGGTATTGCTGGGCATTGAAGATGCCGATACAGCAGAAGATATAAACTGGCTGAGCAATAAAATTATTAACCTGCGCATTTTTGATGATGCAGATAAAGTTCCCAACCTTTCTATAAAAGAAACTGGTGGGGATATATTACTGGTAAGTCAGTTTACATTGCATGCCAATACAAAAAAGGGCAACCGTCCTTCCTATATGCGTGCCAGCAAATCGGCTGTTGCCGTACCTATATATGAAAAGATGATTGCACAATTAGAAAATGATTTGGGTAAAAAAATACTTACCGGCAAATTTGGGGCTGATATGAAAGTGGCGCTGGTTAATGATGGGCCCATAACTATCTTTATCGACTCTAAAAATAAAGAGTAGGGACTAAAGCCAAATACTTAATACATTTGAATTATGAATGACATTACAATTAAACAGGCACAACAACAGGTTGATAAATGGATAAAAACCGTTGGCGTAAAATATTTTAGTGAGCTTACCAATCTTGGAATATTGATGGAAGAAGTAGGCGAACTATCGAGATTAATGGTGCGTCAATATGGCGAACAATCTTTTAAAGAAAATGATAAGGGTAAAGAGTTGAGTGATGAAATGGCTGATGTATTGTGGGTATTGATTTGTTTGGCCAATCAAA
>JAYVZR010000399.1:0-3633 GCA_043783135.1 Ferruginibacter sp.
AGATGTATGCTGGTTAATTTTTGCAGGCCAAGTTTTGTAAACTTTGATGGGTTTTGCCCGTTGTAATCTTTATGATCCATTTGCCTGTCAACAAATGCAGGAAACTGTGCTTCCATATTTTGCACCGGGTAACCCTTTGGCATTAATAAATATGTAAAGAAGGAATTATTGCCCCAGTTGGTACGCAGATTTTGTTCTCCATAGATAGCACTATCTTTTAGCGTGTTAAAAGACAGTAATATTCCCGGGTGAAAATGTGCATTTTCCGGCAATGCTTTGTACACCCCGGTAACCTTAAAATTATATTTATTATTATAACGGATTGTTTGGTTCATGGGGTCTTCAATACCAAAATATTTTGTGGCCATTTCCTCTGAGAGCATCATAGAATAAGGGTCGGTCAAAGCCTTTGCCGGGTTGCCTTTTACATAATTTACAGTAAATACATCAAAGAAATTTTCATCAGCCCAAAACACATTTGATTCATTAAAAATCTTGTCTTTATACCGTAATGGTGTTTTTCCATCAGGATAAAGGCGGGTTACTTTTTCAATATCGGGAAAATCATTTTTAAGTAAGGGCCCAAAAGGTGGAGCTACTGTTCCAAGTTTTAAAGTTACCATCCCGTCTGCATTATTAAAGCTCCTTGTAACACGGTAAATCCTGTCAGCATTTTCGTTGTGCTTATCATAACTCAACTCATTTAATATATAAGTCAGTATCAACAGGCAGCAGGTTAAACCTACTGCAAGTCCGAACAGGCTGATAAAGGAAATGAATTTATATTTAGCGAGATTTCGCCAGGCAATTTTAAAATAATTTTTAAGCATAAAACATAATTTTAAAATATGATTAAATAAATATGAATATAGATTTACATAGCTCTATTTTTTTTATTCCGTTCGTAAACTTTTCACCGGGTTCGCCACCGCTGCCTTTATTGCCTGGAAACTAACCGTGAACAATGCAACAACAACTGCCAGACTTCCTGCGGCTACAAACATCCACCAGCTTATTGTAATGCGGTATGCAAAATTCTGCAGCCATTTATCCATACAATACCATGCAAGGGGTGATGCAATAACTATGGCAACTATTATCAGTTTAATAAAGTCTTTTGAAAGTAATGCTGTTACATCCGCAACGGAAGCACCCAGCACTTTTCTGATCCCGATTTCTTTGTTGCGTTGCTCTGCTGAAAATGCAGCGAGACCAAATAAACCAAGACAGGCAATTAAAATAGCAATAATGGTAAAGTATAAAATGATGTTAGATGTACGTCTTTCCTTTTCGTAATTACGCTGAAAATCCTGGTCGATAAATGAATATAAAAATGGCGTACCGGCATTTAATTTATTCCATGATTTTTCAACATCTTTTATCAACTGCGGGTAATTATTGGTGTTAACACTGGCTATTATATACCCGTACTGGTTTGCAAATGAGCCCGTAGTAAAGCCGCAGGGTTTTATATCAGTATGTAAACTTTCGAAGTTGAAATTTTTTACTACACCTACTATTTGAAGCGTAGCATGTTTGCCCGCAAAATCATATTGTATTTTTTTACCGATAGCACTAATCGGCTCGTAGCCTAATTGCTTAATGGCGGTTTCATTTAATATTATACCGGCTGAATCGCCGGTAAATTCTTTTGAAAATGAGCGGCCGCTTACCAATACCATACCAAGCGTTTTGATATAATCATTTTCAATTGCAGCCAAATGTATATCAACCATATCGCTGGCTGTTTTGCTTTCTGCATAAAAAAGCATATCATTTAAATCTGGAATACCGGGGTATGTAGAGCCCGCAGTTACAGATTTTACAGCAGGATTTTTTAGTAATTCATTTCTTAAAGGAGTATAATTTGTCTCAGAATTTCTGTATGATTTCTGCATCGGCAATACTATCTTTTGTTCCTTAATAAAACCCAATTGCTGGTTTTTAAAAAGATTTAATTGCTGCCAGATAACAATGGCTCCCAATACCAAACAAACAGAAATAGTAAACTGAAATACCACCAAACCTTTACGGATTGCAGTTGCCGAAAAACTATTCAATATTTTTCCCTTTAATACGGAGATTGGTTTGAAAGATGATAAATAAAATGCAGGGTACAATCCGGCCAATAACCCGGTAATAAGTGTAAGGCAGGTAACCCATAGTAAAAGAACAGGGTGTTCGAAGGGTTGTATATTTTTTTGGGTAAGGTTATTGAATACAGGTAAAAATATCCACGACAACGTTAGTGCGAGTACCAGCGCAATGATACACATCATAAAAGATTCACCCAAAAACTGGCGGATCAATGAACTTTTTTCTGCACCCATTACTTTTCTTACGCCTACTTCCTTAGCTCTTTTTTGTGAACGGGCTGTACTGAGATTTATAAAATTAATACAGGCTATCATCAATATAAATACTCCAATTGAACCCAGTATATACAGGTAGTTTATATTGCCATTGGCACTTAATTCATTCTCAATATCAGAATGTAAATAGATATCTTTTACCGGCTGTATAAACAGGGTTTTTGAAAACCCTGCAGCCTTCATATCTGCACCGGCATGCTCATCAAAAAATGGGTTCAGCTTTTTTTCAAATGCCTGCGGGTTAATTCCTTCGTTTAATTTTACATAGGTAAAAAATATATTGTTGGTCGTCCACCTTGTTTGATTTTGTACCCAGTTCCACATATCATTGTTGCGCATGGTAAGCAGGAAGTTGGCGGGGATATGCGACTTATTTTTTTGGCCGTTAAAAACACCTTTAACTGTATAATTAAATTCGCCAAATGGTGTGGTAATAAGGATCGATTTTCCGACAGGGTTTTCGTTTCCAAAAAATTTACCCGCAAGCTCTTTTGAAATTACTGTGCTGTTTGGTTCATTTAAAGCGGTGCCTGCATTGCCGTAAATAAAATCATACGTGAAGATTTTAAAAAAAGTTGAATCAACATAATAACCATTGGTTTCAAAAAACTGTTTACTTTCTGCACCATGCTCATATTTTAATAGCAGCGTTGCTATATCCGGAAAGGTCAGCAGCCGGGCAGATTGTTCTACTTCAGGCAATTCACTTTTTAACCCTTCAGCAAGCGGGCCCGGCCCTGCAGCCCAGCCCTCGCCTTTGGCATTTTTAGAAATGATCCTGAAAACACGGTCGCCATCTTTATGATGTTTATCGTAACTGCTTTCATCAAAAATATACAGCAAAATCAGCAGGCAGGTAGCAAGGCCCACAGCCAAACCAAAAATATTTATAAAAGAGAATGCCTTATTCCTGATAAGGTTTCTAAAAGCAATTTTGAAATAATTTTTTATCATAGAATAATTTTATTCAATTCAGTAAAATAACGGGTAATTCCCTTATTAAACTGTAAAAATGTCAATGACTGTGCCAAAGCAAAAACCCTTATTGGATAAGGGTTGTAGTAACTAAGCCGATAAAAAGTGTACGAAAACGGACAACTACTGTGCAGTTTCGGACATAAAAACCCTTCCTCCCATCCTTTTCTCCTGTAGAGAATAGGCGTCGCTTCATCTTTTATTAACCCTTTAGAAGCTGTTTGAGTTAATTATTTTTGATACCAGCAGTTGCCCCTTGTGGCATCATCGTTGTGTCACTCACTTG
>JAYVZR010000400.1:0-9688 GCA_043783135.1 Ferruginibacter sp.
TGATGCCTACCAATATCACCTGCAATACATTACTTATCGGGATAGTATGTTCAGCGGTGAAATACGCAATAAAACTTCCTTGTTAGCCTACAATAGTCAGCTAAGTAAAAAGGAAGTAGAGATAGCAGCCCTTGGCCAGCAAAAAAAAGACCAGCAGAAAATATTGTACAGCATTGCCGCCGTGCTGCTGCTCATCCTGCTGTCAGCAGTTTTATTATGGCGCAACAACCGGCAAAAGCAACAAGCCAATAAAGTTTTAGAAGTCACACTTAACAATTTAAAATCCACCCAAACCCAACTTATCCAATCCGAAAAGATGGCGAGCCTTGGCGAACTCACCGCAGGCATTGCGCATGAAATTCAGAACCCGTTGAACTTTGTTAATAATTTTAGTGAAGTGAATACTGAGTTGATTGATGAAGCCGGACAAGAAATAGACAAAGGGAATATTAGTGAAGCAAAAATAATTCTTATTGATATCAAAGAAAATGAGCAAAAAATAAATCACCACGGAAAAAGAGCCGATGCTATTGTAAAAGGAATGCTGCAACACAGCCGCAGCAGCAGCGGCACAAAAGAACCGACGGATATCAATGCATTGTGTGATGAATATTTGCGTTTAAGTTACCACGGCTTGCGTGCAAAAGACAAATCTTTTAACACAACAATGAAAACTGATTTTGATACATCGCTACAAAAAGTAAATATTATACCGCAGGATATTGGAAGAGTTGTTTTGAATTTACTAACCAACGCTTTTTATGTAGTGAATGAAAAAAAGAAATCAGGAATTGAAAACTACGAACCAACAGTTTCCATCAGCACTAAAAAAACTAATGATAAAATAGAAATACGGGTGAGCGATAATGGCAATGGCATTCCAGAATCAATAAAAGATAAAATATTTCAGCCTTTCTTTACAACAAAACCCACAGGACAGGGAACCGGATTGGGATTAAGTTTGAGTTATGATATTATTAAAGCGCATGGTGGGGAAATAACGGTGGACACGGGAGAAGGAAAAGGCTCAACCTTTACCATTCAATTACCAATTGTCTGAATCACGGATAATAAAGATTACACAGATGAAATACATTAACAACATAAAACGAAATCAAAAATCCGTGCAATCCTTCCATCCGTGCAAATCCGTGATTCAGACAAACTTTGATATTGTAAAAGCCATGGTGGTGAAATAAAAGTGGAGACGAAGGAGGGTGAAGGAACGGCGTTTATTATTCAGTTGCCCGCATCGGCCTGATCAGCAATAAAATGCCGGACAAATCCGGAATCTAATTCCGGATTTGTCCAAAATAATTTATATTTAAAGCATGATAAAACGTATAGCAGAAGCAAGACTGATAAAACTGGCGAAAATATTCCGCAGTGTGGCTGTTGTGGGGCCAAGGCAGAGCGGCAAAACCACATTGTGCAGGGCTGTATTTTCACAGAAGCCGTATATTTCTTTAGAAAACCCCGATACATTGGAATTCGCCACAGCCGACCCCCGGGGCTTTCTATCGCAGTATAAAAACGGTGCCATACTCGATGAAGTTCAAAGGGCACCGCATATTTTTTCATATCTGCAGCAGGTACTGGATGAAACAAAAAAGAAAGGTTTGTTTATTTTAACCGGCTCCAACAATTTTCTGTTACAGGAAAATATTACACAAACACTTTCCGGCCGTATTGCCTATTTGCAATTATTACCTTTATCATTACAGGAACTGAAGGCTGGTAAAAAATTAAAACCGGCTTACAATCTGCATATCCTGCAGGGCGGTTACCCGGAAGTGATAGCAAAAAAGATAAATCCTGCAGACTGGTACGCCGGCTATATTACCACCTATGTTGAACGGGATGTGCGGCAATTAAAAAACATCAGCAACCTTGCACAGTTTACCAAACTATTACGCCTTTGCGCCGGCCGCACAGGACAAATACTTAACCTTACTTCGCTTTCCAACGATTGCGGTATAGACCAGAAAACGGTGGCCGCCTGGCTAAGTATTTTACAAAGCAGCTATATCATTTATTTATTGAAACCATACCATGGCAACTTTAATAAACGGGTTATTAAAACACCCAAATTATATTTCTATGATACCGGCGTTGCCTGTTCTTTGCTTGGCATAAACCATGCAAAACAAATTACTACACATGCCGCCAAAGGCCCTTTATTTGAAAATATGATTGTAAGTGAATTGTTGAAAGAACGCTTTAATGCAGGGGCAGCAGATAACCTGTATTATTGGCGGGATAAAACAGGCAATGAGGTGGATGTTGTAATAGATAATGCAGGAAAATTAACCACTATGGAATTAAAGGCAGGCGAAACCATTTCATCCGATTACTTTAAGGGCCTGGATTATTTTACCGCCATAAATACAAACAAAGTTCAGCAAATGCTGGTGTATGGCGGAACACAGGAACAAAAAAGAAGTAATGGGATCATTATAAAACCATGGAACAGATTAAGCCAGGATGAAGAATGAACAGCATGAAGCCAGGGTTTGAGTTATGATATCATCAAAGCACAGGGTGGCGAAATAAGAGTGGAGACGAAGGAAGGAGAAGGGAGTTCGTTTATTATTAGTTTACCTGTAAATATTTGAGAACATGAAAAATGATGTGAAGCTATTTGAGCAGCAAAAAGTAAGAACACATTGGGATGAAGAAAAGCAAAAATGGTTTTTCTCTATCATTGATGTAATTGAGATACTAACCGGCACAGAGCGTGGGAGAAAATATTGGAATGACCTGAAAACAAAGCTTAAAAAAGAAGGAAGTGAGTTGTCCGAAAAAATCGGACAACTGAAAATGGAATCAGCCGACGGTAAGTTTTACAAAACCGATGTTGCAGATGTTGAACAACTCCTCCGCCTCATCCAATCAATCCCATCACCCAAAGCTGAACCTTTTAAACAATGGCTGGCTAAAACGGGCTATGAAAGAATGCAGGAAATAACTGACCCGGAGCAAATTTTAGAAAGGGCAAGAGAAAATTGGCAAAAACTTGGCCGCAGTGAAAAGTGGATTCAGCAAAGAATGACGGGGCAGGAAACCCAGAATAAATTAACTGATTACTGGAAGGAAAGTGGTGTTGAAAAATCAGATGAGTTTGCATTCCTTACAAACATCATTCATACGGAATGGGCTGGGCTGAGTGTAAAGCAGCATAAAAATTTTAAGGGCCTAAAAACACAGAATCTTCGTGACCACATGAGTGAAGCAGAATTAATTTTTACTGCACTGGCGGAATTATCTACAAGACAAATTGCAGAAACAGATGAAGCAAAGGGTATAACACAAAATGCAACAGCAGGTAAGAAAGGTGGAAAGATTGCAAAAGATGCAAGGCTTGCTTTGGAAAATAAAACAGGAAGAAAAGTAATTACCGGTGAAAATTTTTTACCTCCCGTAAAACAAAGAAAGAAATTAAAATAAGATGAGATCACTTATAAAAATATCACTTCTTTTACTGCTGCCTGTTTTTGCTAAAACACAGGCTAACCAAAAATATTTAGACAGCCTGCACCAGGCTTTAAAAACTGCAGCCAATGATACAGTTCGAATGGACATTTATGAAAACCTGGGATGGTATTATGAAGAGATAAACCGCGATAGTATTCTTTTTTATTCTGACCGGATATTGCAGCTTGCCAGGCAAATGAATCAAAAATTAAAAGAAGCCAATGCACTAAGTATGAAGGGCGTAAGCTTGCTTGATTTGGAGGATTTTCCCAAATCGCTTGAATCATTGATGCAGGCATTACATATTGCGCAGAATCCTTCAAGTGAAGAAAATACAGGGCATTTACCAACTATCTATACCACGCCAAATCTTACCGGCTCGGCATTTTAGGGTATACTCACATGTATATGGGCGATTTGTATGGAGAAACAGGAAATATTTATAAGCAAATACCGAGTTATCTTGAGACCATAAAATTGGCAGATTCCATTCATGATGCCATTTTGGAAGGTGATGGATGTATGCAATTAGGAGGAGCATATTTGAACCTGAACAAATTAGATTCGGCACTTCTTCTTGAGCAAAAAGCACTTGCGTTATTTTCAAATTTAAATACATACTGGAAAGGCGTTGTTTATAATCATATTGGCGAAATTTATTTTAGAAAAGGGAATATTGATTTATCAAGGGAGGCTTTCTTTAAAGCCGCACAAATTAGTGAAGAGCAGGATAATGGTTACAGCCTTGGACCTAACTATATTTCTTTGGGCCATTTCTATCAATCGGCAAAAAAAAACAGATTCCAGCCTTCTTTTCGCATATAAAGCATTGCAAGCTTTTAAACGTTTAAGGCAGCCTTCAGGAATAGCAACAGCATATTCTCTTCTTTCATCGGTGTATAGCGATCAAAATATCAGAGACAGTTCCTTTGCATATTTAAAATTAGCGACTGTATTAAACGACAGCCTGCATGCTGTGAAAATAAATAAGCTGAATGAATTCCTGAGTATCGGTTTTGAAAGATAATTGGACCTGAAAGTATTGGAAAAAGATCAACTAGAACAACAAATTAAACTCAATAAAACAATAAGCAATTTAACATAAATATATTGCTTGCTGGCATTGCTGTTTTTATACTGATTGCCTTTCTATTGTACCGAAATAACCGTAACCGCAAAAAAGCAAATGAGCTATTGCAAAAACAAAAAGAAGAAATAGAAGTACAGAAAAAAAATGTTGAAGGAACTTTAGTTGAATTAAAATCAACCCAGGCACAACTAATCCAATCAGAAAAAATGGCAAGCCTTGGCGAACTTACTGCAGGTATCGCCCACGAAATACAAAACCCGTTGAACTTTGTGAATAATTTTAGTGAAGTAAATAAGGAAATGCTGGAAGAGCTGAAAGCAGAACGCTTAAAGCTAAAAGCAGAAAGAGACGAACAATTAGAAGATGAAATAATAAATGATGTTATAACGAACCAAGAAAAAATAAATCACCATGGCAAACGTGCAGATGCCATCGTAAAAGGCATGTTGCAACACAGCCGCAGCAGCACCGGGCATACAGAACCAACAGATATCAATGCTTTGATTAATGAATATTTACGGTTGGCATATCATGGTCTTCGTGCAAAAGATAATTCCTTCAATGCAACAATGCAAACTGATTTTGATGAAAGCCTTGGTTCAATAAATATTATACCACAGGATATCGGGCGGGTAATGTTGAACTTATTTAACAATGCATTTTATGCAGTGAATGAAAAAAAGAAACAGCAACCAGAAGGCTATGAGCCAAAAGTTTTAGTTAACACAAAAAAAATGGGTAATACAATTTTTATTTCTGTGAAAGACAACGGCAATGGCATTCCTCAAAAAATAGTTGATAAAATTTTTCAACCATTCTTTACTACTAAGCCAACTGGGCAGGGAACCGGGCTTGGTTTGAGTTTGAGCTATGATATTATTAAAGCGCATGGAGGCGAAATAAAAGTAGAAACGAAAGAAGGTGAAGGAAGTAAGTTTGTTATTCAAGTACCAATCAACAAAAAATTATGAAAAAAATATTCATTTCGGTCTTATTCCTACTCATCGTATGCAGTTTAGTATCTGTGCAATCACGCTGCATAGACAGTTTAAAACAATAATTATCCTCGTCTTTTTTTAAGTAATTATTCATTTATACAGTAGAAAAAAGGCCATTCCCTTAAATATTTTCATACCTCTTATTGATAAAAGACTTAAATTAGCTAAGAATTTTAATCTCAGTGGATTCTGTGCTGGTTGTTTTAATGAGTGTGCTGAATTCCACTCTTGAAAAATGGATTTACAAAATAAGACTTTGTATGCACTACTTGTGTTCTGAGACATCAATATAATGGGTGCCTGCCAGCAAAACTAAAAAAAGAATCAATAAATTTTCAATAGCTATTGCGGTAACGTTTTTATGCGGAATTAATAGTTTTTTCTTTTTTAGATTATTCGATATTTATTGCTGAACATAATATTACTGATATGAAGAAGCTACGTTTTTTTACTTATCTGGCATTAATTTCACTGTTACCTAAATGCGCAACCGCCCAGGATACTCAAATAAGAGGGTTTATAGAGTTTCTTACTTCATATACAGATAATAAAGTAAATTTCGGAATAGGCGAACAGGATCTGTTTATTACCTCGGCACTCAATGACAGAATTTCTTTTCTGGGCGAAACCGTATTTAAATTTGACCCTTATTCCCTCACACACTTTTCGGTAAGCGTTGAGAGAGCCATCATCTACTATAACATACAGGGTAATAATGATCTAATGATTGGTAAAATTCATACTCCTATAAATTACTGGAATGATACCTATCATCACGGTAGAGTATTTTTTCCAACCATCTTCAGGCCATTGTTATTCACTGCCCAAATTGCTCCACTGCATACCGTGGGTGTCGGCTTCAAGGGCCATGATTTGGGAAATGTGAGATTTGGGTACGAAGTATTTGTAGGAAACGGCCTTGGTTCATCCGAAATAAAAGACAACGACAAATTCAAATCTTTCACAGCTGCCGTACACATAAAACCCGCCGATAAATTACGTTTGGGTATTTCGTGGTATAACGATGTTATTTCAAAAGGAGCAGAGGTGGAAGGAAAACCGATGTTCTGGAAAGTAAACCAGCAGATTTATACGGCTTCGGTATCGCGGTTTGCAAAAAAGTTTGAAATGATAGCAGAAGGCTCTTTAGCAATCAATCGAACTGATACTACTGGTTCCAGGACAACCTTTGCATCATACATATATGCTGGCTACAGAATAAAAGACAAAATAGTGCCATATCTAAGGTTTGATAATTTGCACTATCAGGAAGGGGAGATTTTTTATAATAAGAACAACGCTACAGCCATCGTTGCTGGTATCAGGTACGAGATAAATTACTTAGCTGTTGTAAAACTAGAATATCAACGCCAGCATTCTGAGCTGCTTAATAATACAAACCAGGTAACCGCTCAATTTGCTATTGGCTTTTAAAATGAAAAAACAACTGCTACAATATAAAACCCACAATCACTTACATAACAGCAAACTATTGCTGCTGGCATGTATCATGTTCTTTAGTATCAATGCCAACAGCCAGCAACAGACATTGATGGCTGTTGGCAACGTTAAAGGCGCACCGGAAAATATGACATTTGCTGAGTTACAGTCTGTACTTAAAGGAGAAAAACAAAGATGGAAAAATGGCGAGAGAGTCCTTATTGCACTTATGAAAACAACTACACCTTTAGGCAAAAAGATTTCCGCAAAAGTTTTTGAAATGACGGGTGATGAATTAAATAAATTCTGGCTGGCATTGGTTTTCCAGGGAAAAGCACAGGCGCCAAAATTTTTCAATTCGCCTGACGAACTGGAAACTTTTATTGCTCAAAATCCCGGAGCCATCGGTATAGTTGATAAACCCATCGCCGATCCCGAAACAAAATTCATTATGGTAGCCGGGCAAAAAACATTTTAGTAAAAGAAATTGTATTTTGCCTGACTGCAATTTGATTTTCAAATTTCTCTATCTACTTTTAATAAATTTACCATGAGGATAAATCTTAAAACAAAGATTTGGCTTACTATATGTTTCATTGTATTCATATTTTCATTTTTCACCCTTTTTTATTTTCCGCGTCAGCAAGACGATCTCCTAATAGATAACTACAATACGGAAATTCAAAACCTTGCCAACACCGTCTCGTTAGGAGTTAAAATTGCCATTACAGAGCAGAATTTTGAAGGTGTACAAACTGCCATGGAATATGTAAAAGATGATCACCGGCTTCAGTTTGTGAGTATGCTGCAGTACGATACCACGTGGAATGATGACCACAGCAATTACAAGGTAAAGGGAACTATTTTTAAAACATTTCCTGAAAAAGAGCATCCCAACATTGACATGGTTTCCAGTGATTCTATCATTGTAAAAAAATCTCCTTTTGTAACCGGCATGATGTCGGGAGCCATCATGCTTGGATTTAATACAAAAGAAATTGCTAAAAGCAAGGAAAAAATAAAGATTACTTCCGTCATCGTTAGTGGTATTATTTTATTTGTCGGCATCCTGATTGGCCTTATACTTGCCAGGAAGATCTCAGTACCTGTGCTGGCCTTAAGGGATGCCGCCTTACGTGTTGGAGAAGGTGATCTGGGTCAGAAAGTGGAACATATGCCGCATGATGAAATAGGAGAATTGGGAAAAGCATTTAATAAAATGGTGGATGATTTATCAAAAACAAGAAAAGAGCTGAATGAAAAAAATCACGAATTATCATCAACAATTGATACACTTAACAAAACAATGCTTCAGTTAAAAAATACGCATGCCCTACTGATACAGTCTGAAAAAATGGCTTCGCTAGGCGAACTCACTGCAGGCATTGCACATGAAATTCAAAACCCTTTAAACTTCGTTAATAATTTTAGTGAAGTAAATAATGAATTGATTGACGAAATGCAAACCGAAATAAAATTGGGTAATGCGGATGAAGCAATCACTATTTCAAATAATATAAAAGGTAACCATGATAAAATAATTTTTCATGGCAAACGTGCCGATGCCATTGTAAAAGGAATGTTGCAGCACTCGCGGTCGAGTACCAACAAAAAAGAGCCTACAGATATTGATACATTAGCGGATGAATATTTACGGCTCTCCTATCATGGCCTTCGGGCAAAAGATAAATCGTTCAATGCAATTATGAATACCAATTTTGATGAAAGTATAGGCAATATAAATGTCATTCCGCAGGATATTGGAAGGGTGTTATTAAACTTATTCAACAATGCATTTTATGCAGTAAATGAAAAAAAGCAAACGAATACCGAAGGCTACGAACCGATTGTTTCAGTGAGTACAAAAAAAATAAATGATAAAGTAGAAATAAGAGTTAGCGACAACGGCAATGGTATTCCACAAAAAATAATTGATAAAATATTTCAACCATTCTTTACCACCAAACCCACCGGGCAAGGAACTGGCCTTGGTTTGAGTTTGAGTTATGATATTGTAAAAGCTCATGGTGGCGAAATAAAAGTAGAAACGAAAGAAGGTGAAGGAACAACATTTATTATTCTATTACCAATTGTCTGAATCACGGACCTGCCTGCCGGTAGGCAAGTTTGTTTGATTAAAAGATTACAGGGTTCAGAAATCAGTGAAATCCATAAATCCGTTTAATCAGTGATTCAGACAATTATCCAATGCCAAAATAATAATGCAATTGAACACCAATTTAGGTTGTTGCCACAGTATAAAATCATTATCTTTAAACATCACAATAAATACCATAAACTGAAAATGGATGCTACAACACTAAGGCAAATTCAGGAGCCCCTAAAGGCAAAATACAAGTGAACCCCCGAAGCGGCTCTTATAACTTTAAAGGCCACTTCAAAAGTAGGCGAAGGAATTACCTGCAAAGTTGAAACCGGAAGAATGCTGGCTGAAGCTGGCCTGCATCCTGCCACCGGTGGCGATGGCCTTTCGGTATGCTCAGGCGATATGCTGTTAGAGGCGCTGGCCGCCTGTGCCGGTGTTACACTAAAAGCCGTAGCAACTGCCATTGATTTTAATTTACAGGATGCAACAATACATGTAGAGGGTGATTGGGATTTCAGGGGCACTTTGTCGGTTGATAAAAATGCCCCGGTTGGGTTTAAAGATATCCGGGTTCTATTT
>JAYVZR010000401.1:0-9688 GCA_043783135.1 Ferruginibacter sp.
GCCTCGATCCACGCAGTGAGGCACAGGTTTTTGAGTTTGCCAATATTTATAGCATTGATGATGTAAAAACAGGCATGGAAATACCTGGCGTAGTTACAAATATTACACGCTTTGGTGCATTTATTGATATTGGTGTAAAGCAGGATGGATTGGTGCATGTATCAGAAATTTCGCATACCTATATTACCGATCCAAATGAAGTATTAAAGCTTAACCAGCATGTAAAAGTAAAAGTGCTGGAAGTAGATGCAGTAAGAAAGCGAATAGCACTCTCCATTAAACAAACAGAACCTGCACCTGCAAAAAACCAACGGACAAAGTTTCAGGCGCAGCAACAAAATAAGCCAGAAAAAAATGTTGCCGAATTGCCAATGAACGATGCACTAGCCCTGCTTAAACAAAAGTTTGGAAGATAATAGATGGCCCTTGGTTTTAAGTAAATTTTTCATATAATTATTTTTGAATATGCAGCCTTTAGGCAACCTTATAAAAAAGCCTGAAAACCTGGTGATTAAATTCAATAAAAGAATGCTTGAAAGGCCTGAAATGTATGTGCAGCATGGCTAAGAATAATTTCGTTTTATTGAAAATAAATTCTTTCAATTTTCCAGTTTTTTTTATACCCATTTTGGTAAAAATATGTGTAAAAGAATTGCCTTTTAACACAATACAATATGCGTAAAGGTTACAGGCGATATTAACAAATTGTGTTATTAACTTTTTGTTAATGAAATTGAAAGCCTTAGTACTATTGCAACAGTTCTTGTAAATATTGTTCAGGTATAAAAAACACCAGTAAAAATTAATAGAGAACCATGTGAAATTCATGGACTGTTGCGCAACTGTAAGTAACGCTAGGATTATAATTCTACACCGGTAAGTGTGCCGGTAAAACAGGATTCGTTACAAGTCAGATTACCAGCCTGAACAATCAAGTGCAGCATCTTCGCAATAAGGATAATGGCACTTCAATAGTTTAACCCAAACAATCAACTCAGGGTTTACTGTCGATGGTCGTTTCCGCAATTGCTTTAAAATGAAATAAATAAAACGATCATCACATGTCTGACAGCAACGAATTGCTTCTGAGAGAAAACAAAGACCGCTTTGTAATTCTACCAATCAATTATCCCAAAGTATGGGAAATGTATAAAAAACACGAAGCCAGTTTTTGGACTGCAGAGGAAATTGATTTAAGCAGTGATCAGAAAGACTGGGATGGTTTGAATGATGGCGAACGTCATTTTATTTCCCACATCCTTGCATTTTTTGCAGCAAGTGATGGTATCGTAAATGAAAACCTTGCGGTTAATTTTATGAGCGAAGTGCAATTGCCTGAGGCAAGGTGTTTTTATGGTTTCCAGATAATGATGGAAAATATCCATTCAGAAACCTATGCTTTATTGATAGATAATTACATTAAAGACCCAAAAGAAAAGCTGCGCCTGTTTCATGCAATAGATACGGTACCTGCGGTAAAGAAAAAAGCAGAATGGGCCTTGCGCTGGATCGACAAAGGAAATTTTGCAGAACGCCTTGTGGCTTTTGCAGCAGTAGAAGGCATTTTCTTCAGTGGTAGTTTTTGTTCTATTTTCTGGATGAAAAAGAGGGGCCTTATGCCGGGATTGACTTTCAGCAACGAACTCATAAGCCGTGATGAAGGCCTGCATTGCGAGTTTGCCTGTTTGTTATACAGTATGCTGGATAATAAATTATCAAAAGACGAAGTGTTTACCATAATTGCCGAAGCAGTAACGATTGAAAAGGAATTTATAACAGATGCCTTACCTGTTGCCCTTATTGGTATGAATGCAAAACTGATGCAGCAATATATTGAATTTGTGGCCGACAGGTGGCTGGCAGAATTGGGCTATCCCAAAATGTTCAATGCCACCAACCCATTCGATTTTATGGAAATGATTTCCCTGCAGGGCAAAACCAACTTCTTTGAAAAGCGGGTGGGGGACTACCAAAAGTCAGGCGTAATGGGCACCAAGGAGTCTCAGGCGTTCTCTCTGGAAGAAGATTTTTAAAAGTAATTAACACCTGTGGAAATGATTAGGATATACGATTCCATTTTAATCGTTAGTTTTCTGTCTGAAATATTTTAAGCAAGAAACAATCATTCCCCTCTATATAAAGTCTAGATAGCTATGCATGTAATTAAAAGAAATGGTAAAAAGGAAACCATCAAATTCGATAAGGTAACTGCACGTATTGAAAAGTTATCTTATAGCTTAAGCCCCCTGGTAAATGCCATCGATGTTGCTAAAAAAGTAATTGAAGGAATTTACGATGGTGTACCCACAACTGAACTGGATAACCTTGCTGCAGAAACCGCTGCATCACTGGCAACCAAGCATCCCGACTATGCAATTTTAGCGTCGAGGATCGCAGTAAGTAACCTGCATAAAAATACCATCAAATCTTTTTCGGAAACGATGAAGAAATTGTATTTGTATGTAGATAAAAAGAATGGCAAAAAATGTCCTTTGCTGGCGGATGATGTATGGCAGGTTATTGAAGACAATGCAGAAGTATTAGACAGTACTATTATATACGACCGTGATTTTGGTTTTGATTATTTCGGTTTTAAAACACTGGAAAAAGCATACCTGCTAAAAGTGGATGGTAAGATTGTTGAACGCCCGCAACATATGTTTATGAGGGTTGCATTGGGTATCCACAAAACAGATATTAATAGTGTTGTTGAAACCTATAACCTTTTAAGTGAGCGTTGGTTTACACATGCTACGCCAACCTTATTTAATGCTGGTACACCCAAGGCGCAAATGAGCAGTTGCTTTTTGCTTACCATGAAGGAAGACAGCATAGATGGTATTTATGATACGTTGAAACAAACAGCAAAAATATCTCAAAGTGCCGGTGGTATTGGTTTAGCTATTCATGATATAAGGGCAACTGGTAGTTATATCGGCGGCACCAATGGTACCAGTAATGGTATTGTGCCCATGCTAAGGGTATTTAATGATACTGCCCGTTATGTAGACCAGGGTGGTGGCAAGCGCAAAGGCGCATTTGCTATTTATTTAGAACCATGGCATGCAGATATTTTTGCTTTTTTAGACCTTCGTAAAAATCATGGTAAGGAAGAAATGCGTGCAAGGGATTTATTTTATGCATTATGGATCTGCGACCTTTTTATGAAAAGGGTAGAAGTGGATGGTGACTGGAGTTTGTTTTGTCCTAACGAAGCACCGGGCTTAAGTGATTGCCATGGTGAAGCTTTTGAAACCTTATATGCAAAATACGAAGCCGAAGGACGTGCAAGAAAAACAATCAAGGCACAGGAACTTTGGTTTGCTATTTTAGATTCGCAAATTGAAACCGGTACGCCATACATGCTGTATAAAGATGCTGCCAACAGCAAGAGCAACCAGCAAAACCTGGGCACCATTAAAAGCAGTAACCTGTGCACAGAAATTATTGAATATACAAGCCCTGATGAAGTAGCTGTTTGTAACCTTGCATCTATTGCATTGCCACGTTTTGTTATCAATGGAAGTTTTGATCAGCAAAAATTGTATGAGGTAACTTACCAGGCTACCATTAATCTTAATAAAATAATTGACAATAATTATTACCCGGTTGAAGAAGCCCGTAACAGTAACCTTCGTCACAGGCCAATCGGTTTGGGTGTACAGGGATTAGCTGATGCATTTATTTTATTGCGCCTGCCATTTGAAAGCGACCTCGCAAAAATTTTAAATAAAAATATTTTTGAAACCATCTACTTTGCAGCCATGACGGCGAGTAAAGACCTTGCAGTTAAAGAAGGCGCTTATTCCAGCTTCCAGGGTTCACCATTATCAAAAGGCATTTTTCAATTTGATATGTGGAACGTACAACCTAGCAGCCGCTGGGATTGGGATAGCTTAAGAAAAGAAGTGATAGAACATGGGGTAAGAAACAGTTTACTGGTAGCGCCAATGCCAACTGCATCAACTTCACAAATTTTAGGCAACAACGAATGCTTTGAACCTTATACATCAAACATATATTCAAGGCGTGTATTGAGCGGAGAGTTTATCATTGTAAACAAACATTTGCTGAAAGACCTGGTGAGCCTTGGTTTATGGAACAATGATATGAAGAACAGGATTATTGCTGCTAACGGATCTATCCAAAAAATAACTGAAATACCTGCAGATTTAAAAGAGCTGTATAAAACAGTTTGGGAAATTAAGCAACGTAATTTAATTGACATGGCTGCAGACAGGGGAGCATTTATTTGCCAAAGCCAGTCTTTGAATTTATTTGTGGATAGCCCTTCAGCTTCCAAACTAACTTCTATGCATTTTTATGGCTGGAAGAAAGGCTTAAAAACAGGTATGTATTATTTACGTTCACAGGCTGCAACACAGGCCGTTCAATTTACAATTGAAAAACAGGGCAGTGAAGAAATGGCGCCGGTAATACCGCAAATAGCGGCAGTTAATGAAGAAAATCAAAATAATATAGCCGATATTAACACCGACTTTACAGGCCCTACCTGTACTATGGAAGACGGTTGTGTAAATTGTGGTTCTTAACCAACAAAGAAAAAAATAGGGGGTGGTGACGCAGGTATTTTACCTGCGTTTTTTTATTTTGTACTGTCATAGAAGGTGGCGATGCTAAAATAAAAGGAATTAAGGCAAATACAATTCCTTGAAATATTTAAATACAAACCCAGATAAGAAAATTTTTACCGGGCTCATTTTCTCAATAATATTTTTGCTTCGTAAACGCCAATAATCGGTAAGTGAACGATATATTATAGCGTAAAATAAAAGAGATATGCAAAACCAAACATTACCAATTAGTTTATATTTACTAAGTACTAAAAGTATAATTAGCGGTAAAAAGATTGCAACATAATACCAGGATATTTTTTTCATAAAATTAATTTTTATTACGGGTATAGTTGATTAAAGTAATTTTCTATAAATTGCTAACAACTCTACAAATATACAGTTAGCTGAGATAACATGCGAAACACTCTAATATTCATATCGGTATTATTTATTTTGGCTTCTTGTAACCATACAGAAGTTACAGAAAGATATTCTGACGGAAAGCCAAAAGAAGAAAGAACATATTTGAACAAAGACAGCAGCAACTTTAAAATCGTTCAATATTTTCCGAGTGGCAAAATATCTTTTAAAGGAAATGTAGAAAACAAATTGTTTGTAGGACAAAAGATTAATTTTTATGAAAATGGCAAAGTCAAACAAATTGACGGTTTGTACAAGCCATGTGCTTTAGACTTTTGTTGCTGTGACGGCTTAGTTAAACGATTTAGAGTAAATGGAGTTTTACAAGAAACATTTGTAAATAAAAATGGCGTGGAGAATGGTACTGTTTTTACTTATGACACTTTAGGCAGACTTGAGACGAAGTATGAAATGATTGACGGACATAAAAACGGACAAGCTGAAAAATATTTTGACGATGGCATTTTAGCATTTAAGGCAACTTTTCGCAATGACACCATACAAGGATATGCACTCTATTTTTATGGAAATGGAGATACACTTAAAATGATGAGGTATTATGGAAATGACATGGATTTTCCATATTACAAGTGGTTAAAAAATGGACAGATTATTAAAGGTGAAGTAATTAATAGTGGGAAACAAATACTTTGGACTTGGATGGACAAACAAAGAAACATTTTAAAAACCAAGACGGAAAAGTTTGTAAATGAAATTACAGTGCCTGACCACGAATAGTTACCGCAGCTAACAAGGGTATCCCCCTTAATAGGAAAGATTGTTTTGTTATTTGAGAGTTATCCCCCATTTGCAATAACCAGAGTGATTTAGATGTTACTTATTAAAATTTTCTTGTTAATCTTTGGATTCATTATGTAAAACCGGGTTTAGTTGCGTTTTTTATTTTATTATTTTTTCAATTGCTGCAATGTAAGCGCTGCCAATAGGGAGTTCTGTTTGTTTTATCCAGATACTTTTTCTGTCTATTTTTTGGATATATTTTTTTGATACAATGTAAGAGCGGTGAACCCTTATAAAGGCTGATGATGGTAACAGGGCTTCAGCTTCACTCATCGTTAGCCTTGAAGCAATCTTACGGTCTGTTAAAACAAACTGCATATAGTTGCCTGAGCTTTCTACATATAAAATATTTTCCGGTTCAATCTTTATCAGTTCGTAACCGCTCTTAATAAAAATAGCGGTTGATTCAGGTAAGGACCCGGTAATTTTATTTCTTAGAAGAAATTGTTCATTCACTTTATTACACGCTTTTAAAAACCGGGATAATGAAAATGGTTTCAATAAATAATCTATTGCATCCAGTTCAAAACTTTGTACGGCATGCTCACTATATGCCGTAGTAAAAATAACCATCGGAGGATTGGAAAGTGATTTCAAAAAATCAATGCCGGAAATATCCGGCATTTTAATATCCAGGAAAATAAGGTCAACTTTTTCTTTTTGTAAAAAATCAATGGCTATAAATGCATTGGTGAATGTTGCCACCAATTCAATAAAAGATATTTTTGATGAAAGTGTTTTTACTACTTCCAGTGCAATGGGTTCATCATCTATGGCTATTGCTTTAAGCATGTTTACCTTATTTTATTCGCATATTTTGTTATACCCATCTGAAAAATTTTCATACCCCTTACTTCGCCAGTTGCTTGTACATCAAAAGTCACTTTTACGTCTTCATCATGCTCGTCGTAAAAATCTGTATTGCTCGAAGAATGCAATAACGAAGTTGGACCCGGATGCCCGTCCCTGTTAGGTTGAGCAATCAATATACCATCGCCGGCAGTTACATCTACCGTTAAATTTATTTCGTCAATTTTATAAGTGCCAATATATTTCTTTAAAACCTCTTGCGCAATAGCAACCGGTACTCTTTTAACAGGTATGCTGTAAGGTTGATGATACAATACAGCCAGCAGCTTATCAGTAATATGCCTCACCTCAGATGTGGAACCGCTTTTATTACTTAGTACCACAATACATATATCATCTTCCGGTATTCTAGCAAAGTTACTGCCGAAGCCCGAGATTGAACCACTGTGTGATACCATCTTTTTGCCATATAAAGAATCTATTTGCCAGCCGTACCCATAATTATGTAAAGCGCAGGGCATGTATGCCTTATCCATCCAATTTTTATTTACAATTTTATACGCCTGCAAACCCAGGTGCCATTGATACATATCCTGTACCGTTGAATAAATGGCACCGGCACCAAAAGGGCCTGTAGAATCTGTGATATCAGCCGACTGTTTTAGCGAGTCATTTAAAACATCGTATCCAACCGCTTTTTTATCACCTGCAAGATGCGCAAAATCGAAGCCGCTGTTATTCATTTTTAGTGGTGTAAATATATACTTTCGCACTGCCTGCCAGTAACTGATGCCTGAAACTTTTTGAATGATGTACGCCAATAGTACATAACCTGAATTGCTGTAGTGCCAATCCGCTCCTGGTGCAAAATCAGGTTTTAATGTTTTAAAGTATTGAATGGTTCTTAGCTCATCAGCTGTATTAATGGAAGAATCTTCTTCCGTAAAATTTCTTATCCCTGAAGTATGTGTCAGCAGGTATTCTATTGTAATACTATCGCCTTTTGGATAATCCTTATAATACTTACTGAGCTTATCATTCAGTGACATTTTATGAAGCTCAACCAACTTTAAAATTACTGTTGATGTAAACTGTTTAGTAACTGATGCTATCTGGAACTTTGTGGTGGCATCATTGATACTTTTATCGTCAGCGTTTTTTATACCATAGCCTTTTTGCAATAAAATTTTACCCTGTTGTGCTACCAGTACAGAACCATTAAACCTGCCCACGTTTGCAAAGGCAGTTACCAGCTCGTCTAATTTTTTCACTGTAGAATCCTGTGCCAATAAAATTTGTGTCAACATTAATGCAATGGCAAATACAAATATTTTTTTCATGTTATTTTTTTAGTTTTACTTATTATTATCAATTTACAAAATGCAGAATATTTTTGTGAACCGAGCTGAGTTATTACTATTGGGCTTTAGTAGCGCCTGCCTGCCCTTATGGCTGAATGGAAAGTAGTACAAAAAACTCCTTGCCGTCATCATTAACAGAAATCTGGAATTTGCCAGGGTAAATTAATTTTAAACGTTCCAATACATTATTAAAACCAATGCCGGATCTTTCTTTTTCAGGATCATTATCATATCGCTGATGCACACTGTTGCGCACTTCAAACAAAATATCTTTTTCATTGCAATGAAGATTGATTTTTATCCAGGATTTTTCTTTAAGGCTGATGCCATGTTTAAAAGCATTTTCAACCAGCGGTATTAACAGCATGGGTGCTATTTTATGATTACAGTTTAGCACGTTTATATTGTCTTCAATAATAATTTCGGGAGAAGATTGTGTGCGTAGTTTTTGTAAGGCTATATAATTGTTCAGGTAATCAATTTCTTTATGCATATCTATAAAATCAAGATTGTTTTCATGCAGCATAAAACGCATCATATCTCCCAGTTTCTGTATGCCTTCTGCAGTATTTGATGCATTTTCCTGTAAGGCTGTACCGTACAATGTATTAAGGATATTAAATAAAAAATGCGGATTAATTTGCGAGCGCAGAAACTGCAGATCAGCTTTTGATTGTACGAGTTGTGTTTTCACTACCCTTAATTGTAATATTTTATCTTTATAATATTGGTAATACAACCAGGTGAGTGGTGTAACTATAAATAATTGTATTGCCCAGCTATACAAAAAAGCAACAGGACCATGTTCGTTTATAATAATAATTAATGGAACTGCATAAATAAAAGAAGTAGACAATAACCTGATAATAATTTCCTTTCTGAAAAATGGGCCATTGCCTTTTCTGGGAAATAGCCAGTATACATTACTGATAAACATGGCTACAAACCCGCTTCCTACCAAAATATACCTTGTAAAAAACTGTTGTTCGTGTACAATGTTGAAAGACTGTAAGAAAATATGTACCGTTAAAAGCACCAGGAACAATGTGGTAATTTTATTGCAAACAGAAATATTGTATGCATGCTGCTTTGATGCCAGTATGCGTTTAATAATTATTTCCCGAACAAGTATATAGAGAGCGTATAAAAAAACTACAGATGCTGCTCCGAAAAATGTACCGCCTATACCCAATTGAGACCTTGGGTTATCCTTATTAAAAAAAATTGAAAAGCCGGGATAATTAAATAGCCATTGATGCGTGTAATAATTGGTGATGTTAAGCACGGTACCTAATAAAAAGATGACCGGCACAACCTGTATAAAAACCCATACATATTCTTTGGCTATTTTTTTAGCAAGCCCCTGGAATGAATTTTTTGAAAATGAAAACGATATTTTTGAAGTACTGGCCTCCCTTTTTTTTGGAAACAATAAACGGGGAATTGTATAAAGACTGAACCATACATATGCCAGGCAGGCAGAAAGGCCAATAATGATATGCGGCACCAACACATTTTTGTAAAAGTTAAATGGAGTACCTGTTTCAATAAATGGATTTGCAAATTGATCTGTGCCGTTTTTGTACAGATCAAATAAATATCCTCCAAGTGCTATTAATGCAGTTGCTGTTACCAGCATCAGTTCGTGTTGCCGCCATCTTATTTTCATTATCTTTATTTTTAACAAAAATAGGGTAGCAATAAAAACCTTAAAGGTAT
>JAYVZR010000402.1:0-24235 GCA_043783135.1 Ferruginibacter sp.
GTTACATGAAATGTTTGCTGACATTAAGCAAATCAACAAAATATATAAAAATGCAGGTTTCATGGTACTAAATTTTATAATAATTCAAATTACAAAAAAAGCGGCTTAAAAAAGAGTAATCAAAATTCAATCTTAAAACACCTGGCCAGAATCTTCCTTATTTTCCATAGTTAGCTCAATCAAAACGCCATTGGTATCTTTCGGATGTAAAAAACACACCAACTTATTATCAGCCCCAATCTTTGGCGTTTCATTTAACAACGTAAAACCCTCAGATTGCAACCTGGCCATTTCTGCCCCTATATCAGCAACCTCAAAAGCAATATGGTGAAGGCCTTCGCCTTTCCTTGCAATATACCGGGCAATTACGCCATCATCTGTATTGCTTTCAAGCAGCTCAATTTTAGTTTCACCAGTTTTAAAAAAAGCAGTAGTTACATTTTCACTTTCTATAACTTCTGTTTTATAGCACTGACTATTTAACAGTTTTTCAAATAACGGAACGGAACTTGACAGTTTTTTTACTGCAATACCAATATGGTCTATTTGTAGCATAAAACAGGTGCTCCTTCACCGGGTGTTTATGAAATAAGGAAATTGATAATGATTAACGAATAACTAAGCTAAAATAGAACCTTTTTTAGTAATTTCGTGTTATATTCACAAACAAAAGATATATGTTGAAACTGCCTATTTACTTAGATAATAATGCAACCACACCCATGGATCCAAGGGTTTTGGAAGCAATGACACCATACTTTTTAGAACATTATGGAAATGCTGCCAGCCGAAATCATCCTTTTGGCTGGGAGGCCGAAGAAGCTGTGGATTATGCCCGTGAGCAGGTGGCTAAATTAATAGGCGCAGATGCTAAGGAAATTATTTTTACAAGTGGTGCTACAGAAGGAGATAACCTTGCTATTAAGGGTGTATATGAAATGTATGCCAGTAAAGGAAATCATATTATTACAGCAACCACAGAACATAAAGCTGTGCTGGATACTTGTAAGCATATTGAAAAAACCGGGGGTGAAGTAACTTATTTACAGGTAAAGCGGGATGGTTTAATAGATTTGAAAGAGCTGGAAGCTGCCATAAAACCAAGCACCATTCTTATTGCTATTATGTATGCAAATAATGAAATTGGTACTGTTCAGCCAATCAGGGAAATAAGCACTATCGCAAAAAAGCATGGAGTATTGCTTTTTTCTGATGCAGTTCAGGCGGTTGGTAAAATTCCGGTTGATGTTAATAAAGATGGTATCGACCTGATGGCTTTTACTGCTCATAAAATGTATGGGCCCAAAGGTATTGGTGCTTTATATGTTCGTCGCAAAAATCCAAGAGTAAAAGTTACTGCCCAAATGGATGGTGGCGGACACGAAAGGGGAATGCGCAGCGGTACTTTAAATGTACCGGGAATTGTTGGTTTTGGAAAGGCTTGTGAATTGTGCAGATTAGAAATGGAAGCAGATTCAAAAAGAATCAGCATATTAAGAGATAAACTGGAAACAGAACTGATGAAGCTGGAAGAAGCTTATATTAATGGCAGTACAGAACATCGTTTGCCACATGTAACCAATATATCTTTTAAACATGTAGAAGGCGAAGGGTTATTAATGGGGTTTAATAAAAATATTGCCCTAAGTTCTGGTTCTGCCTGTACTTCAGCATCATTGGAGCCGTCGTATGTTTTGAAAGCATTAGGCCTCGGCGATGATTTGGCACATAGTTCATTGCGATTTGGTTTAGGACGTTTTACTACAGAAGATCAAATTGACTATACTGTTAAAGCAATAAGTGAAACAGTTTTGAAGTTAAGAGATATGAGTCCATTATGGGAAATGTATAAAGAAGGAATTGATTTAAATTCAATTGAGTGGGCAGCACACTAAAAATTAGTTTTTTAGCATTAAAAAGATAATAACAATATTTAAAAAATTAGCACTTTAGCTAATCATCACTTTGAAAAATTATTCATCATGGCATATTCAGAAAAAGTAATAGACCACTACCAAAATCCAAAAAATGTTGGTACGTTAGACAAGAGCAGCAAAAATGTAGGAACAGGACTGGTTGGAGCTCCCGAATGCGGCGACGTAATGCGTTTGCAAATTGAAGTTGATGACGCTACAGGTATGATAACAGATGCAAAATTTAAAACTTTTGGTTGCGGATCTGCAATAGCTTCCTCCTCTTTGGCTACAGAATGGCTGAAAGGAAAAAGTATTGATGAAGCATTAACAGTAGATAACATGGATTTTGTAGAGGAACTAAATCTTCCCCCGGTAAAAATTCACTGTTCCGTTTTAGCAGAAGATGCTATTAAGGCAGCTATTAACGATTATCGTGTTAAAAATGGTAAGGAGGCAATTAAGTTTGAAGAAAGTGTAGTTCATTAATCAGGATATTTTTATGGTAGCAACAGATAACGCAATATATATAAGCGATAAAGCAAAGGATAAGGTTATTAATCTTATGACAGACGCAGGTTTAGCAAGCGACCCATCCTACTTTTTAAGAGTTGGTGTAGTTGGTGGCGGTTGCAGTGGTTTAAGTTATAAAATGGATTTTGATAATGAGCAAAAACCGATGGACCAGTCATTCGAAGATAAAGGAATAAAAATAGTTACCGACCTGAAAAGCTTTTTATATCTCGTGAATACCGAATTAGAATTTAGCGATGGTTTAAATGGCAAAGGATTTTATTTTAATAACCCCAATGCCAGCAGAAGTTGTGGTTGTGGTGAAAGCTTTGCAGTATAAGTTATAAGACATAATTGATTTAAAGACCCGTTTCAAAAGAAACGGGTCTTTGTTTTAAATAGATTTTCGCAGGCTGTATTTATTTATCTTTTACAATTACTGGTGGGGTAAAAATTATGTTTTCGTTATCACTTTTTGGCGCTTTTGCTGACATAGGCCGTGTTGGGGGAGCAGGTGGCGGTGGTGGCAACTTTCCATATTTATTTTCAAAATATTCTGGTTTGGCATTCCATATACTCATTCTTATTTTTTGAATAACGCCTTTTTTTCTTAGTAAAATAATTTCTCCCTCCGTTGTTGAATGTACAGTAATTGTGTAACCCATATCATTTACAATTATTGGTGTGGTAAATTTTACATGTTCCGGCGGTGTTGGGGGCGATGGAGGAATAGGTATGTCCATTACTTCCATTGGTGGTGCTGGTGCCAGTGGCGCTTTTGGTATATCAACCAGCGGCGGCGGTGGCGGCATTAATTTTTTAGTAGTCTGGGCAATTAACTGTCCCGCAATAATGCTGACAGTCATCATCATAATAATTTTTTTCATATTGAAGTTTTTTCTATGATGCGTTCTCAACACTATTCCATAAAAAATCCCGCCTAAAGGCGGGACTCAGCAGTCGGTTTTGGTAAACGACTTATTAGAATGAATTATCAATAAAATGTTTAACTGTTTTATCAGCTAAACGAGCTTTCTCAAAGCTTATATATTAATAGTAAGGGTAAATAAAAAAAATAAATTAATCATTTATCTGGTAATATGACAAATGCTTAATAAAATATGCTGCACGGAAAAGAATTTTTTTTAACTTTTTTTGCCGGATTAATTAAAGGTTGTTATAATTCATTTTTGCAGTTAGGTGCAAGTGTTGGTATAAACCAGGTTAAAAAACTACTGAAAGAAATAGGCTGGTAGCTTTTTACTACAATTGCATAACAATTGCTTAAAATAATGTTTGTAATTGCCTATGCAGTAAATTGCAGCAATTTTATGCCTATGTTGAGTATTTGTAAAAAAGAGCTGCACCAGTTTTTTAGCAGCCTTACGGGTTATATTGCCATCATTTTATTTTTGCTGGTGAATGGTATTTTTTTATTTGTATTAAAAGACAGCAATATTTTTGATTTTGGATATGCCACATTAGATAAGTTTTTTGAATTATCACCGTGGATATTAATTTTTTTAGTACCTGCCCTTGCTATGCGTTCGCTGTCTGAAGAATTTAAGACAGGCACCTTTGAAATTTTACAAACAAAGCCGCTCTCCAAATGGCAAATAGTTATTGGCAAATATTTTTCTGTTTTATTGGTACTGCTTTTTGTAATTGTGCCTACATTCATTTACATTGTTACCATTAAAAGCTTAAGTGCAACCGGTGGTGTTGATTGTGGTGGTATTGCCGGCAGTTATATTGGTTTGTTTTTATTGGCCGCAGTGTTTGCGGCTATCAGCTTATGTTGCAGCAGTTTTACAAATAATGCAGTGGTGGCTTTTTTGGTAAGTGTATTTGTATGTTTACTGCTGTATTTTGGTTTTAATGCAGTAAGCAAGCTTCCGGTTTTTCAGGGGCACGCAGATTATTATATAGAGATGATTGGCATTGATTTTCATTATAGAAGTATCAGCCGTGGTTTGGTAGATAGCAGGGATATACTTTATTTTTTAAGCCTTATCTTTTTATTTCTTTTAATAACGGTACAAAGCCTGCATAAACGCTAAGTAAACCCTTCATGAAATCAGTTATCAATAAAATATTCAGCAGTAAAATATGGTTACCAGTCACATTATTTGTTTTATTAGCCATTAATTGGGTAGGATCTATATTTCATACAAGAATTGATTTTACCAACGAAAAACGGTTTACACTTTCCCACTCAACCGAATCGATATTAAAAAATTTAGACAGCACTGTTGAAATCACTGTATTGCTGGCCGGAGATGTAAAGTCTGAATTTAAAAAGCTATCAAACAGTACAAGGGAGTTGTTGGAAAATTTTAAGAATTACGGGGGTAATAAAATACAATACCAATTTGAATTGCCTGGTGCAGGATTAAGCGATTCTTTAAAAGCCAATGTATTTGATTCCTTAATCAGCATGGGTTTACGCCCCACTAATCAGCAGGTGCAGGTAAAAGAAGGCGAAGGAAAAACACAAAGACAGATATTTCCTGGCGCAATTATTAAATACGGTGGCAGAACTATCGGGATTGATCTTTTACAGGGCCAGATACAAAAAAGTGTTTTTAATTCGGATGATATTTTAGATAAGCAATCTTTAAATAGTGCAGAGGCCTTACTTGAATATAAGTTTGCCAATTCCATTCAAAAAATAACACAAAAAGATGTTCCGGTGGTAGCGTACGCTTACGGAAATGGAGAACCGCCCTATGGATTTTTACCAGCCAACAGTGTTTTTGAAACTCTTGGTAAAAATTTTATTGTAGATACTGTTAATATAAGGACCCAGCCTTTTTTAAATCCGGAATATGCGGCGATTGTAATTGTAAAACCTATTGCAAAATTTTCAGATGATGATAAATTTAAACTGGATCAGTATGTGATGAATGGTGGCAGGTTATTGTTTTTTATGGATGTGTTATATGCAGAAAGGGACAGCCTTCAAAATGGGGAACTGATTGCTTACTCAAGAGACTTAAATATAAATGACCTGCTTTTCAAATATGGCGTTAGAATAAATACCGACCTGCTGGCTGATAAACATTGTGATGAAATAGCTGTTGAAGTAGGTTCAGTTGGTGGCAAAAGCCAAATAAGAAAACTGCCCTGGCCTTACGCTCCTTTACTGCAACCTGGCTCTGATAATGCGATTGTAAAAAACCAGGCGGACGTATTAGGACAGTTTGCCAACTCCATTGATACTGTAGAGGCAGAAGGCATTACCAAAACCATTCTTTTGGCATCATCTGCAAATGCCTATACATTACCTACCCCTGCAAGGATACAGCTTAACAGTTTACAAACAATAGAAGACGTTAGTAAATTTAATCGTAAAAATATACCGGTAGCCGTTTTGCTGGAAGGGAAATTTATAAGCATGTACGCTAACCGGGCAAGCCAGGCCCAGCTTGATACCTTAAAGAGTTATAACATCAATTTTTTAAAAGAAAGTGTTAATCCGGGTAAAATAATTGTTGTAGCCGACGCAGATATTGTACTTAACCAGGTGTCGGAAAAAATAGGCCCTTTGCCAATGGGTGTGAATAAAGAAAGTAAAATACAGTATGCTAATAAAGATTTCTTTTTAAATTCTACTGAATACCTGGCAGACAAGAACAATATCCTGGATGCAAGAGGAAAAGATTACACACTTCGTTTATTGGATATACAAAAAACAGAAACCCAACGCTCTTTTTGGCAAATGATGAATATAGTGGTTCCAATATTGCTGGTTTGTTTGTTTGGGTTATGTTACCAATGGTGGCGTAAACGAAAATATACCAGGTAATAAAATGGGCAAAACAGAAATTATATATATTGTTTTTTGTGCACTGGTGGTGATTGCATTAATTTTTGACCTCGGGTTATTGAGTAAAAAAAACAAGATAATCACTTTAAAAACAGCGCTTATACAAACCATTTTCTGGGTATTATTATCTGTAGCTTTTTGCATATTCATCAGGGTACTTAATGAAGGCGGAAATGGCAAATCGGATGCAATTGCTTATATGTCTGCCTACCTTTTAGAATGGTCGCTTTCTATTGATAATATTTTTGTATTTATAATTATCTTTTCCTTTTTTGGTGTAAAAGAAAATAATTATTCCCGGGTATTGTTATTGGGTATTTTAATGGCGATTATTTTTAGAATTATATTTATTGCATTGGGCAGCGAATTGGTAGCACGGTTTAGTTGGATCATGTATATATTCGGTATATTTTTGGTTTATACAGGGCTAAAAATGTTTAGCAGTAATGAAGAAGAAGAATTTTCACCAGACACTAACTGGGCTTTTAGATTTTTGAAAAAAATAATGCGGACAACTGATGAGGAACCAGACGGCCGTTTTGTTATTGTTAAGGACAAAAAGATATTCTTTACCAAGTTGGCCATGGTAGTAGTTATGCTTGGTTTAATAGACCTTGTATTTGCTATTGATTCTATTCCGGCAGTATTCTCCATTATACCCGACCCTGGTAAGAAAATGCTTATTTTTTCTTCCAATATTTTTGCAGTGTTAGGCTTAAGAAGCCTGTTCTTTTTATTGCGTGGTGCCGCCAATAAATTTAATTATTTGCAGCAGGGTATTGCCATAGTATTATTGTTTATTGGTATAAAAATGCTGGTGGTAAAATGGGTGCATCTGCCAGTTTGGGTATCTTTACTGGTAATTATCTTTTGTATTGGCGGGTCAATTTTTTATTCCATATGGCATAAAAATAATGATGGCATGCAGCATGATATTGAGTGATTATTCATCTTAAATAAAAATATTTGTACACTATTTCTCAAATAGCGCACACCATAAAAGCCAAATGGCTGCAACAAAATAATGATGCCATTATTGCACATATTTTATTAGACAGCCGCAAATTATTATTTCCGGAAACTTCTTTATTTTTTGCAATTGGTGGGCAACGAAGAAATGGTAATTTATTTATTGATGAACTGTATAAAAAAAAGGTGAGAAATTTTGTGGTAGATGAAACCTTTACTATAGAGTCATTGGACGTTTACAAAGAAGCACATTTTTTACAGGTAAACAATGTTTTAGATGCATTGCAGTCATTAACAGCCTTTCACCGCAGGCAATTTGCAATTCCGGTAATTGGTATAACGGGCAGTAATGGTAAAACAATTGTAAAAGAATGGCTTTACCAATTACTTAATAGCGATTATGCTATTGTTAGAAGCCCCAAAAGTTATAATTCGCAAATTGGTGTTCCGCTCAGTATTTGGCAAATGAATGCAGGCCATCAATTAGGTATTTTTGAAGCTGGCATTTCACAGCCTGATGAGATGCAGCAACTTGAAAAAATTATTGAACCCACCATTGGTGTATTTACAAATATTGGCGAAGCCCACAACGAAGGTTTTTTAAATATCCGCCAAAAGATAAATGAAAAACTGAAGTTATTTTTACATGCAGAATTACTGATTTACTGTGCGGATGATCCTGATGTAAATGCTGCTGTAGGTACTTTTGTCAGTAATGTAAGAAACAATCATTTACTTAAGCTTTTTTCATGGAGTAAGAATACAAAGTCTACATTGCAGGTTACAGTAATCGAAAAAAAGCATACATATACAATTATCAACGCTATAGATAATCGGGCTGATAATATTGTAAGGTCTGTTACTATAACAATTCCCTTTACTGACGAAGCTGCTATTGAAAATGCCATCACCTGCTGGTGTGTGTTATTACACTTAAATATTGCTGATACACTGATAACCGAAAAAATGTTACTGTTGCATTCTGTTGAAATGAGGCTCGAATTAAAACAGGGTATTAATAACTGCTCTGTAATTAATGACAGTTATAGTGCCGATATAAATTCTCTTACCATTGCATTGGATTTTTTATCACAACGGCAGCAGCACCCTAACCGCACTTTAATATTGAGCGATATTTTACAATCAGGTAAAAGCAGCCAGCAATTGTATTCAGATGTAGCAGCTATTCTGCAACAAAAAAATATTAATCGTTTTATTGGCATTGGCCCCGAAATTTCACAGCAGCAGGAAGCGTTTAAAAATATTCCACAAACTTTTTTCTTTGCTTCTACTGCCGATTTTAAGCAACAGTTTTATACACTTCATTTTTATAACGAAACAATTTTACTGAAAGGTGCAAGGGTTTTTGAGTTTGAACAACTCAGCCATTTGCTGGAAGAAAAAATTCACCAGACGGTATTGGAAATTAATTTGAATGCCATTACGCATAATTTAAAACAATACCAGCAAATACTAAACCCGGGTGTAAAAGTAATGGCCATGGTAAAGGCGTTCAGTTATGGAAGTGGCAGTTTTGAAATTGCTAATTTGCTGCAGTTTCATAAAGTAGATTACCTGGCAGTAGCATATGCCGTCGAGGGAGTAGAATTGCGTAAAGCGGGAATTACATTGCCTATCATGGTAATGAATGCAGAAGAAGTTACTTACGACCAGATGGTGCAATATAACCTGGAACCGGAAATTTTTTCTTTTAATATTTTTTCTGGTTTTCAAAAATATTTACAGCAAACAGGTATAACAAATTACCCGGTACACATAAAGTTAGATACAGGCATGCATCGTTTGGGTTTTGAAGCGAAAGATATATCCACACTTGCGCAAATGCTTCAGACAACAGAAACTTTTAAAGTTCAATCTGTTTTTTCCCACTTAGTAGCAAGCGATACTGCAGAGCTTGATGATTTTACACAAGCACAGGCGGCAATATTTTTAAAAAGCTGTACTGAATTACAAAAAACTACCGGTTATTCTTTTCTTCGTCATATAGGCAATACATCAGCCATTCACCGGCATAAAAATTTGCAACTCGACATGGTAAGGCTGGGAATAGGTTTGTATGGAGTAGATAGCAGCACAAATATGCAGCAACAATTAAAAAATGTAACCACTTTAAAAACTACTATCTCACAGATAAAAAATGTAAAGGCTGGCGAAACTGTGGGATACAGCAGACAGGGAATAGTTACCAAAGATTCTACAATTGCTACAGTGCGTATTGGCTATGCAGACGGCTACCCAAGATCATTAAGCAATGGCAATGGTAAAATGTGGGTAAACGGAAATCTGTTGCCTGTTATAGGAGTTGTGTGTATGGATATGACGATGCTTGATATTACAGGAACTGATATACAGGAGGGTAATGAAGTTATTGTATTTGGAGAAGCGCTCTCAGTTCATGAGGTGGCAAACTGGGCACAAACAATTCCTTACGAAATTTTAACTGGTATATCACAAAGGGTAAAAAGGGTTTACTTCGAAGAGTAAAATTTAAAGTGTTCAATATCAAAATTCAAATGCCCTGTTAACCTTACGGTCAAATTATTATCTTTGCGTCCAATTATGAAATCAAGACAGGTAACACTTATCATCCTTTTAGTTGTTTTGGCCGACCAGGCTTTAAAAGTATATATTAAAACACATTTCTACCTCAATGAATATCACAATGTATTAGGCAATTGGTTCCGCATGTATTTTGTAGAAAATGAAGGAATGGCTTACGGATGGAAATTTGGTGGCCAGGCTGGGAAAATGATACTTACTTTATTTCGCCTGGGTGCTGTAATTTTTGGCGTTTGGTATTTAGGTAATATCATAAAAAAGAAATACCACAAAGGCTTTATTATTTGTGCTGCATTAATATTTGCCGGTGCCCTTGGTAATTTAATCGACAGTATGTTTTATGGGATGATCTTTGAAGATAGTTATCCTGGTCATTTGGCTGCATTATTTCCTAAACATGGATATGCTGGTTTTTTACACGGTAAAGTAGTTGATATGCTTTATTTCCCGATTATCAGGGATGCTCATTTTCCCAAGTGGATACCTATTTGGGGTGGAGATGATTTTGAATTTTTTCGCCCTATTTTTAATTTAGCAGATGCATCCATATCTACAGGCGTAATCACCATTTTGGTTTTTCAAAAAAGGTTTTTTAAACAGCAAACTGATAAACAATTGTATGACACCATCGAAACAGGTGCAGTTGTAAATGATGATGTACAGGTGCAATAAAATTATCTGAATAAAAAAATGCCCTGAATTTTCAGGGCATTTTTTTATATAATATGTCAGGTTAATTTATTTTAAGAATGCGTTTGGTGATGGACACATTTTCGTAAAAGACAGTGATGCTATAGATACCCGAAGCCAGGTTATCAAGGTTTTCAAGTTTGTTATTATTAAGATCTTTTTTGCCATTTACTGTTTGCATAAAAACAGTTTTACCATAAGTATCTACAATTCGAAACCTTACTTTACCGCTATTTGGTAAGGTATAGTCTATATTGATAAAGTTGCGAAATGGATTGGTATATCCTGATACAGCGAAAACGGATTTTGTATTGCTAACCAGAATAACTTCACTGTATTTAAATAATCCATCTTTATTTACCATTTTCAACCTGTAATAAACGTTATTGGTTATATCATCTATATCAGCAAAACTATATACTGAAGTCTCATTATTATTATTACCTTTTACCAACCCAATTTTGGAAAAACTTCTGCCATCCATACTTTTTTCAACTTCATAATGGCTAAAATTATTTTCATTACTGCTTATCCATTTTAGAGTAGATTTTTTATTGATGAGTCTGCCACTAAATGCTAATAATTTTACATCCAATACTCCAGAGCAATCCATTATATTAAGCATTGTACTCTCATTATTATTGTAAGCACAATTGGAATTTGCGAGATTGGATGAATTAGTTGCCGTTACTGCTCTATACCGATGGCCACTATCTATTGTGTGGGCAATAAAAGAAGGATAAACTGTAGTATATACCCATTGCCCGATCACAAGCGTAGGTGAACCCGTACCATCAATACCTGTATCATTCCATGTAACACCATTATCAATACTTTTTTGCCATTTGTAATAAGTATAATTAGGAAAATAACTGGTCACTTTTGCATTAAAATCTACCTGTATACCATCGCAACCATTTAAAACCGGGGTAATATTTAAATTTACATTTGGTTCGCAGGTAGCCAGGCTTACATCATCAACGGCCCAGTCATTACCGCCACCACCCGGCGAATTATTACGTATGGTTAATGTAAAAGAAGTTTGTGATGAGGTTGTAAGATAAGTGAACCCCTTTTTTTCCCATAAGCTACTATAGTTCAATTCTCCTGTACTGTAATAATCAATTCCATCTATCTGAAAAGTTAGATTAGGATTTACACCAGGTTTATAAGGCCCGTTAAATGAGCTATTTGTAGCACCATTACCATTAGAATCGCAGGCGCATAAAGAACAAATATTTCTAAACCATGCGCTAAAATCATAGTAGGTATTGGTACATAAATTAGCAACCGTTTGTTGTATGGCAGGGTCTGTAGCATAGCTTGCATTTACAATTGCCATATATCCTCCTGTAGTACCAGGTGCAACAGCATTGTTACCCAATGAAGGACTTATTGCATTGGTATGATCGCCAATAATATCCCAAATATTAAATACCCTTGATGCATGCGGTTTTGCTACAAGATTGTTGGTAGCTCCGGTGGCACTTGTATTATTGGCAATACCATAGTAACCATCATTTGGCTGCCCACCTGAGAAATTTATAAAAGTATACCCCGGTATTATAGCAGATGCATTTCTATTTTGTGTACTTCCATTACCAAAAGTTCCGTTATTTTCAATGATGGCATTTGCGCCAACATAATTATTACAACTTGGGTAATTGGCAAATACAAAAATATTGTAAGGTTTTAGATCATCTGTTACATTAACGCCACTCTCTTTATATCTAAACGCCCCTCCCGGTAAATTTAGCAAAGTATTATAGGCTACACTTGCATTTATTATTACTCTAAAGGAGGCAACCATTATACAAACACCGCCATAAAACGAAGGTTTATCATTGTAATTAATTATGCCACCTGATGCAGCTGTATTGGTAGTATTATTAGCAATTGTAGCGGTAGCACCTAAATTAATCCGGATATTATTTGCCACGCCATCATACATTGCCTGATCGTCGCCGGCAGCATCTGTATATGACCTGAATGTAAGGCCCTCATTGGTTATAATTTTTAAAGAACCAGGAAGGTAAGTAAAATTGCTGCCAATAGTATCATTGTAACGAACCTGTGATATACTGTAAGCAGAAAATTTTCCTACAGCAATTGCAGAACGAATCTCTAATGTATCTCCAGGTTCAAAAGTACCGCCTGTAGTATTTTTGGAAACATTAATATAACTTTTCCCAGTTTCAACCTGAGCTAAAGAAGGTACCGCTATAAATGAACATATTAAATTGAATAGTACAATAAAGGATTTATGAGGTAAATTTCTTTTCATAATTCACTCTTTAAGCATAAACAAAATTTATACTTATAGAAAGCATTTACTTAGGATAAATGCCAGTTTGATTTAAACGGACTAATTATTACAACACCAACGAAATTTAGTTACTATTATTTTATAAAAATGTATGTATGACAAAATACTTTTTATTTATAGGTACAGGGGGTAAATACCTAAAAAGACTTCTTAAAATCCAATAGCTGCCGGGAAGAGATTTTAATGCTATACAGTTATGTTTAGAAAAGAGTAAAAATTCTATAGAAATACAAAGAACATATCCTTATACAACGAAAGTATTTTCATTAAAATACCAATACAAAAATTGCCCTGTATTTTCTCTGCAACAGCAATAAAAGCTGAATAATTATTTATAAAAAATAAAATAATTATTGTGAAGAAAGACTGATAGTACTATACCAGTTTACGCAGTTTTATTTTTAGGAAAAAAGTTATTAGCTTATTTTTCCAACCATATTGGCGGGTATAACCCATTCATCAAATTCTTCCGGGGTTACATACCCTAATTTCACTGCCATTTCTTTTAATGTTGTTCCTTCCTTATGAGCTTTTTGGGCTATCTCTGCGGCTTTGTAATAACCAATTTTTGTATTTAACGATGTTACGAGCATTAAAGAATTATCAACATGCTTTTTAATATTAGCTTCTATAGGTGCTAAGCCAATAGCACATTTATTGTTGAACGAAACACAACCATCACCAATTAATCTTGCACTGTGTAAAAAATTATAAATCATTACTGGTTTAAAAACATTCAATTCAAAATGCCCCATGCTGCCGCCAATGCCAATTGCTACATCATTTCCCATTATCTGCGCAGCAATCATGGTAAGCGCTTCACATTGAGTTGGGTTTACTTTGCCGGGCATAATAGAAGACCCAGGTTCATTATCCGGAATAAAAATTTCTCCAATACCAGAACGTGGCCCCGACGAAAGCATGCGGATATCATTTGCAATCTTCATTAAACTTACTGCAATAGTTTTTAATGCGCCGTGTGTTTCTACTATAGCATCATGGGCAGCAAGTGCTTCAAATTTATTTTCTGCAGTTATAAAAGGCAGGCCGGTTAATGCAGCTATATGCTTAGCAACATTTTCAGAATAACCTTCAGGCGTATTGATACCAGTGCCAACCGCAGTACCTCCTAACGCTAATTCACTTAGGTGCGCCAGCGTATTTTTTATTGCTTTTAATCCATGTGTTAATTGAGATACGTAGCCACTAAATTCCTGACCGACTGTTAGTGGGGTTGCATCCATAAAATGGGTGCGGCCTATTTTTACCACGCCCATAAATTCGTTACTTTTTGCAGCCAAAGTATCGCGTAATTTTTCTATGCCGGGTATGGTAGTTTCAATTAAAATTTTATATGCTGCAATGTGCATTGCTGTAGGAAAAGTATCATTGCTCGATTGAGATTTGTTAACATCATCATTGGGGTGCAAAAACTTTTCTTTATCCTCCAGTTTACCGCCATTTATTACATGCCCCCGATAAGCTACTACCTCGTTTACATTCATATTACTTTGTGTGCCACTACCTGTTTGCCAAACTACCAGTGGAAAATAAGCATCCAATTTTCCTTCTAAAATTTCATCGCATACCTTACCTATGAGGTCGCATTTTTCTTTTGACAAAATGCCTGCATCAAAGTTGGTTAAAGCAGCGGCTTTTTTTAAGTAAGCAAAGGCTTTAATAATTTCTTTAGGCATCCTGTTTATGTCTTCTGCAATTTTAAAATTGTCGATACTGCGCTGGGTTTGTGCGCCATAATAAGCGTCAACAGGCACTTTTACTTCACCCATTGTATCTTTTTCAATTCTATATTCCATACACTAAATTTTTATTATTTATTCTTCGCCGCAAAGTTAATTATTGCAACATTAAATAGGCCTTTTATATTATTTTACTTGCTGTATTTATTAAAATGCCGCCCTTAATTGATTTATATTTTTATGACGAATCTATTTTATTTACCTTAGAACTTATTTAAAATGATTTCCTGAATTTATTCATATAAACATGAAGAAGTATCCTGTAATAATTTCTATACTTATTTTTAGTTTTCAATTGGTGACAGCTCAGGTGCCAAAACCGACCATGCAACAGTTGCAGTGGCATGATATGGAGTTTTACCTGTTTGCCCATTTTGGCCCTAATACTTTTACAGATAAAGAATGGGGTGAGGGAACAGAGAAAGAAGAAATATTTAACCCGCAAAATTTAGATTGCCGGCAATGGTGCAGGGTGGCAAAAGCTGCAGGAGCAACGGGTATAATTATTACAGCCAAACACCATGATGGATTTTGTTTATGGCCAAGCAAATATTCTTCACACACTGTAAGAGAAAGCAAATGGAAAGATGGAAAGGGGGATGTATTGAAGGAATTATCAGCAGCATGTAAAGAGTATGGACTAAAATTTGGCGTATATATTTCTCCCTGGGATAGAAACCATCCAGACTATGGAACACCAAAATATAATGACGTATTTGTAAATATGATGACTGAGTTATTCTCTAACTATGGCCCTATTTGGGAGCTATGGTGGGATGGTGCAAATGGAGAAGGTCCAAATGGTAAGAAGCAGGGATATGACTGGGATAGATTTAAAAAAACTGTAAAAAAACTTTCTCCTAATACAGTAGTTTTTAGTGATATTGGCCCACAAATAAGGTGGGTTGGCAACGAAAAAGGCATAGCAGGTAAAACCAATTGGAATACTTTAGATACGATTGGGTTTAGCGCTGGTGCCGGTGCCCCGAGTACTGACACTCTTAACATGGGTAATATAAACGGCAAATATTGGATACCTGCAGAATGTGATGTAAGTATCAGGCCCGGTTGGTTTTATCATAAAGAAGAAGATAATAAAGTAAAAACGCCCGAACAATTGTTTGATTTGTATTTAAAATCTGTTGGCAGGGGAGCTACCCTTTTATTAAATGTACCACCTGATAGAAGAGGAGTAATAAATGAAAATGATTCGGTTGCCCTGGTTGGTTTTAAAAAATTAAGAGAAGAGAGTTTTAAGGAAAATCTGTGTAAAAATGCAGTCACCAATGTTGTTTCAGGAAATACCAAAAAAAATGTAACCTCATTAAATGACAATAACGCTAATATTTTTATTACTATAAAGGATACTCAAAAAGAAAAGCTTCAAATCGATTTTAAAAAACCAACAAGTATCAATTGTATTGTATTAAATGAGTTTATAAAAGACGGGCAATCTGTTGAGGCATTTACTATAGAGGTGAGGAGTAACGATGCAATAAAAACGTTTACACATAGTACCATTGGCCATAAAAGAATCATCAGTTTTGATGCAATAGAAGCCAATGATATTATAATTAATTTTTTAAAAAGCAAAAGAGAAATTAAAATAGCGGAAGTAGGGGCTTATTTAATGGATAGCAAATTAATAGAAGATACAGCCAATCAATAAGAATAAATGAATTGCCAAAATGTAAGATTGACTGTATTTATTTTCCTGTAAAATTCGCTTTCCTTTTTTCTAGAAAAGCACTGGAACCTTCTTTTCTGTCTTCGGTTTCAAAGCATTCACCAAAGGCATTTATTTCATTGGCATAACCATCCTTTGTTTTATCATATACTGTATTGGCCGCTTGTATGCAGGCAGCTACAGCGAGAGGTGCTTTTGTATTTATGACAGTTAAAACAGCAATTGCTTTATTAAGTAATTCATCAGCAGGTACAACATAATTCACCAGCCCATATTGCAGTGCCGTGGTTGCATCAATCATATTGCCACTTATTAATAATTCGATAGCACGGCCTTTACCAACTAATTGTGTTAACCGTTGTGTACCACCATAGCCTGGAATTATACCTAAGTTAACTTCGGGCTGGCCAAATTTTGCTTTATCACTTGCAATACGAAAATGACAGGCCATTGCCAACTCACAGCCACCACCCAACGCAAATCCATTAACAGCAGCAACAATAGGTTTTTTGCTGTTTTCAATTTTTAAAAAAATATCCTGACCCCGTTTTGATAATGCCATGGATTCAGCCTTGCTTAAATTGGTAAATTCTGAAATATCGGCACCCGCAACAAATGCTTTTGATCCTGCACCGGTAATAATAACAGATTTTATGGATGGGTTATTTTGTATTTCATCAGTGGCTTTATCCAAATCGGTAAATACATCTTTGTTCAAGGCATTTAATTTATCAGGCCTGTTAATGGTTATGATGAAGATACTATTATCTAAAGTAGTAAGTATGGTAGAGTAATTCATTTTTTATTATTTAATGTTTATTATTTACAAATCAAACACCTAAAAATTTCTATTGTCTTTTACCCAATCTTTTATATAAGTGGCAATATCTGTGGTTGTTGCTCCCGGCGCAAATAATTTACCCACTCCAATTTCATTCAACGCTTTCATATCATCATCAGGAATAATTCCTCCACCGGTAAGCAATACATCGGCCATCTCTTTTTCTTTCATCAGCTTAATTATTTTGGGGAAAACAGTATTGTGTGCACCACTCAGTATGCTTATGCCAATTGCATCTACATCTTCCTGTAATGCAGCATTTACGACCATTTCAGGCGTTTGACGCAAGCCGGTGTATATTACTTCCATGCCTGCATCCCGTAAAGCAGTAGCAATTATTTTAGCCCCGCGGTCGTGGCCATCAAGGCCAACTTTAGCTACCAGAACTCGTATGGGTCTTGTCATAATAAACTTTAGCAATAAATTATTGGAGTAAAGATAATGTATGTTCTATCCTTGCAACGGTTGCTTCTTTTTTAATGGCAGCAGCTATTTCAAAAACACCTGGCCCAAACTTTCCGCCCACCAGCATAATGCGCAGTGGTAACATTAGTTCACCTGTTTTTAACTGGTTAGCAGCGGCTAATTCTTTAAAGCTTATCTCCAGGTCACTTGCTTCCCAAAGCGTACTTAATTGCCATGTTTTAATGAGTTCCATAAAAAAAAGATTTTTCTTTTCATCCCATTTTGGCTTAATGGAGTTGATGTCAATTGCCACCGGGGATTTAAAAAAGAAACTTCCCTGCGTATAAAAATCGGGCAATAAGGTACACCGTTCTTTTACCAGTTTCATTACCTGTTTTAAATAATTTTCATCTGTAATTGTAATGCCATTGAATTCAAAAATTTCTTTAACTCTTAATAGATAGTTTTCAACTTCCAGTTTTTTTATCCATTCATGATTAAACCATTTTGCCTTCTCAAAATCAAACTTGGCCCCACCTTTATGCACTCTTTCAATACTGAATTTTTCGACAAGCTCTTCCATCGAAAAAATTTCCTGTTCGGTTCCATCATTCCATCCCAACACTGCAAGCAGGTTAATAAATGCTTCAGATAAAAAACCTATTTCTTTAAAACCTTTTGTTATTTCTTTGGTAACAGGGTCGCTCCAATCCATTGCATATACCGGAAAACCCAAACGGTCACCATCTCTTTTACTCAGTTTTCCATTGCCATCTGGTTTTAATATTAAAGGCAAATGCGCCCATTTAGGCATATTATCTGCACCAAATAGATACTTCCATAATAGTATATGTACCGGAGCGCTTGGCAACCATTCCTCGCCACGAAAGGCATGAGATATTTTCATTAAGTAATCATCTACTACAACCGCTAAATGATAGGTAGGCATTCCATCAGCTTTTAATAATACTTTATCATCAACGGCATTGGTATCAAAATCAATATCGCCTCTAATCATATCCGTAAAAGGGATAAACTCGTCCGGAGCAATTTTAATGCGGATAACATATGGAGTTCCTGCATCCAGTAATTGTTGTGTTTCTTCAGGTAACAATCGTAAAGAATTATTCATATTCGCCCGTATATGGTGATCATACTGTAAGCTGCTGCTACCTTTTATTTTTAGCAACTCTCTCATTTGCTCCAATTCAGCAGGTGTATCAAAAGCGTAATATGCTTTACCATCTTTTATTAGTTGCCCGGCATATTGGCGGTAAATTTCTTTTCTTTCGCTTTGGCGATAAGGGGCATGTTCACCGCCATGCAATACACTTTCATCAGGGTTTATCCCACACCATTTCAGGCAGTCAAAAATGTAGGTTTCTGCCCCTGCTACAAATCTTGCCTGGTCGGTATCTTCTGTTCTTACAATAAAAGCGCCTCCGTTTTTTTTTGCAAATAGATAATTATATAGTGCAGTACGCACACCACCCAAATGTAAACCTCCTGTTGGGCTGGGTGCAAATCTTACTCTTACTTTTTGTGACATGTTGCAAAGATATGAAGCCGTTAAATAGTGGAACCAGCCTTTTTAGGTTATCCCATACTAAAAAAATCATCCAATATTTGTGCCTATATATAAGTTAAGTAAGATATAATGGATAGCTTTTGAATAACTGGGTGTTTTTACAATATTTTAAGTAAAAAATATGCCAGATTAAACTTTTAAGTAAAATAATAATCTATAAAAAATCGTTCAATTAAAAAAATAAAAATTATGAAATCAAAAATCCGTTTAATTGCTGCTGTAATTTTATTAATGGCAGTTTCCTTTGAAAGCTGTAAAAAAACAGACACAAACCCTCCAATTACTGATTCAACCTCTAACCTTGCTGTTCATGCAGATGATGAATTACAGGTCTCAGGAGAAGTAGATGGTATTGCAAATGATGCTAACATTGTAATGGAAAGTAATCCCTCATTTAACGGCAGAATTGAAAATACATTGGGTACAGTTTGTAATGCGACAACAGTAGCAGACTCTACCAATGACATTAAAAAAATTACTGTTACTTACAATGGTCTTGATTGTTCAGGAAAGAGATCACTTAATGGGGTAGTAGTATTTTCAATGCCTAAGGGGTCTCATTGGAAAGATGAAGGGGCAGTGTTAACTGTAAATATTCAGCAACTGAAAATTACAAGGGTTAGCGATAATAAAAGCATCACTATAAATGGTACAAAAACAATTACAAATGTAACTGGGGGCCGTCTGGGTGACTTAGCAACAAGAGGTACAATAACACATATTATTGCAGGTACAGATTTGTCTGTTACATTTGATAATGGTACACAAAGAACATGGCAGGTAGCTAAAAAAAGAGTGTTTACCTACAATAATGGTATTGTAATTACCACCACAGGCAACCATACAGAAGGTGCGGTTGGTGGAATAGCAGAATGGGGAACTAACCGTTTTGGCGATGCTTTCGCTACTGCAATTAGTCAGCCCATGGTTATTCGGCAGGATTGTGATTTTAGGCTGGTTAGCGGTGCAGTAACACATAGTAAGCTCATTGCAGACGTAATGGTTACTTTTGGTTTAAATGCCGCCGGGGAACCTACCTCATGCCCTGGTACAGGACATTATTATTATAAAGCAGTGTGGAAAGGCATAAATGGAGAGACTAGATCAGTTATTTTACCCTATTGATATTTTAATTTTATAATTATTGGGCTGTTTGAAAAAACAGCCCTTTTTTTATTTAATAAGTTTTGTGGTATTTTTATTGTGTTAAAACAAATATTAAAAGTAAGATGGCGAATGTAATTTTTATTGATCTGGCTTTATAACAATTATAAACCAACAGAAAGTAAAATTGGGCAACGAAAAACATACCTATGTTTTATTTTATAAAGACACCGCTATGGCTGAGAAGGTTATATCCCTCCTGCATCTGGCAAATAAACACGCAAAAAAAAATTATTTACCTCAGTTTTGATGATGGGCCCCACCATCGGGCAACCCCATTTGTTTTAGACGAACTAAAAAAATATAATGCCAAAGCCAGTTTTTTTTGTATTGGAAAAAATGTTACGGAGCTAGGGGATATTTATAGAAGAATTATTGATGAGGGGCATGCAGTTGGCAATCATACTTATAATCACGTAAATGGATGGAAAACTGGCAACAATATTTATCTAAAAAATATAGCGTTGGCTTCTGGTGTAATTGATTCAAATTTATTTAGGCCACCTTATGGAAAAATTACATTTAGCCAGGTAAAAACACTTAGTAAAAAACCTATAAGATTAAAGATAGTAATGTGGAGTGTATTAAGCGGTGATTTTGATAAGGGTTTATCTAATGAAAGCTGCCTGGATAATGTAATAAAAAATGCCCGTGAAGGATCAATTGTAGTGCTGCATGACAGTGAAAAGGCATTTGAAAAACTGAAATTTGTATTACCAAAAGTTTTGGCACATTTCACTGCACAGGGCTATCAATTTGACAAAATTATGTTGTAAGAAAAAAGCAAAAAATTGATTAAAAAGTAAACAGATTGTTGAAAAAAAATTGGGCCGGGGTAGAAACCCTGGCCCGTTTTTAATCCGTACCCTATGAAAACTTTGTGAAAGGTACTAAGTAGTTTTTGAAATAACAATAATAATTTAACATTATTTTTTGAGTTACCTTTTTTGGATTCATTAATTGCTGTTGCAACAATTTATTTTTGTAACAATCTGTTGATAAAAAAATCCCGTAAACCGTGAAACAGGATTTATACAAATTTAATTATTTATAATATGGTATTGATAGATACGCATTGTCACTTATACTCAGAAGAATTTAGTGCCGATATTGAACGTGTGCTGCAAAATGCAACAGCAGAAGGTGTTCAAAAGTTTTATTTACCTGGCATAGAGAGCATATCAATTGAAAGTATGCTGGTTTTGGAACAAAGGTTTCCAGGAAAATGCATTGCTATGATGGGGCTTCATCCATGCTATGTAAAAGAAAATTATAAAGATGAACTTGATATTGTGCAAGGCTGGCTTGAAAAAAGAAAATTTGCAGCCGTAGGTGAAATTGGGCTGGATTTTTATTGGGATAAGACTTTTACTGCTGAACAATACGAAGCATTTAGAACACAAATTGAATGGGCTATTGCCTATGAAATGCCCATTGTGATACACACCAGGAACGCCATGCAGGAAACCATCAATTTGGTAAAGGAATATTCGTCAAAAGGCTTAAAAGGGATTTTTCACTGTTTCAGTGGAAGTTACGATAGTGCTAAAGAGATCATTAATGCAGGCTTTTATTTAGGTATCGGGGGGGTAGTAACCTATAAAAATGCAGGATTAGCGGAGGTACTCATAAAAATTGATTTACAGCACCTGGTGTTAGAAACTGATGCGCCGTACTTGACTCCGCTTCCATTCAGGGGCAAAAGAAATGAAAGCAGTTATTTGAAGTATATAATTGCGAAGCTGGCTGAAGTTAAAAATTGTTCAGTTGAAGAGGTAGCAGCGATCACTACTGCAAATGCTGAAAAAATATTCGTCTTATAAAGTTCGAAACAGTATTTTTGCCGACCTGAAAAACTGGAAGTTTAAGGGTAAATCTTTAATTGGAGAGTTGTCCGAGTGGTTGAAGGAGCACGCCTGGAAAGTGTGTATATGGGAAACTGTATCAAGAGTTCGAATCTCTTACTCTCCGCAAATTTATTTTTCTTAAAAAGCAAGGCTTGTTATATCGTTAATATTTTCTATTTTTATCAAAAAATAAATACTGGCACATGAAAAATTTATTAATCTTTACTGCAATATTTTTTTTGGCTTTAAAAGCACAATCCCAAAATGTAGGTATTGGTACTGTAACACCGGCTACTATCCTTGATGTGGTAAGCACCACCCAAGGGGTGTTGATACCAAGGGTAACAACTCTACAAATGAATGCAATAGCGAGTCCTTCCAGTGGTTTGCTGGTTACAAACACTGATAGTTTAAACAGGATATTTATTTATACGGGTACTGCATGGAAGGGTTTATCGTTCACCGATCAAAATGTGGATACAGCTTTATTGGTACACAGAATTAATAATGAAACTATTGATGGGATAAAAACTTTTACAAAAGATTTAGTAATTAAGTCAATTTCAACAGTAGAAGGCATAAATTTTGGCATGGGCAATAATTCCAGAAATGTTATTTTGGGGGTTCACGCACTTGAGTTGAATACCAATTCTGCAAACGATAATATTGCAATAGGATGGTATACTATGAATTCCCTTACAACAGGTTCTAATAACGTGGCTATTGGAACAACTGCTTTGTATTCTACTAATGGAAAATATAATAATGCTATTGGAGTTGATGCTTTAGGGCTTACAACTTCTGGAGATAATAACGAAGCCCTTGGCAATGAAGCTGGGTATCATATAGCCGACAATACTACTGATAATGCAATAACTAGCCAATCTATCTATATTGGCGCACATACAAAGGCATTGGCAAATAATCAAACCAATCAAATTGTGATAGGGTATAATGCAACTGGTTTAGGGTCTAATACGGCTATAATTGGCAATAATGCCACAACTATAACAGGTATAAGTGGTAAATTATTCTTAGCTACTGGTTTAAATACTGCACCTTCAAGTTCCTCAGATATAGGAACAACGGGTGAAATAAGGGTAACAGCAGCATTTATTTACGTTTGCACTGCTACCAACACCTGGGTAAGGTCTCCCTTAACAACCTGGTAAAATTTATTTGTAAACAATTTCTTCTTCTTTAATTATTAAATTTGCTTTGTCTGGTTGTTAACCACACTTAGTTTATATAGTGAATAATCTCTTCAAAACTTAATTAAATCCTGTTTTTCCATTCACATAATTTGAAAAAATGGGATACACTATATTTATAGTGTTATTTCAAAAACAATTTTTGCATAAGAAAATCTACAATCTTCTAGCCTTTTTACGATAACTATTACTTTTTAAAAGGGGAATCACTTATTTGTGAAAAGGCTATTTATATCATTTTATTAAGCAAAATTTTATTAAAAGATAATGCAAACATCGTCACGGCAAATTAATTATGAATATTGGCAAACAAGCTTTTCATTGCGAAGATTATTTTTTCACCTATAGCTTGGAAACAACTACTTTTGCGCCCAAATAGTCCGTAAAAAATATTTTAAACAGGATTGAAGAAATGAGCAATAGCTTAATTTTAATTATAGGGTTGTTATAAATTTTTAAGATCACTGCTATTAATATAACTCATGATTACTGTGATTGAGAAAGGCGAAGCTATAACCTGGTTGCTGTCTTATTAATATTAAAAGTTGATAAAAAATATTTTGTCAACTCTTGTGTAAAAAGACAAATGGAAACAAATATTTTTATAGTTAAGTAATTTTTCCTTTTCCATAATTAAGCGTTTTAAATAATCATATTTTTACTTATGTTTAAAATAATTAAAAGCCACTTCTTTTTTGCCGGGATAATTTTTATTGCATTCAATATAATATCATGTACCCCATCTAAAAAAGTGATATACCTGTATGATTTAAAAGATAGTACCACAGGAACATTAGTTAATGCAAAATCAAATTTTGAAAACCCAATCCAAAAAAATGACCAGCTTTGGATTACCGTAGGGGGTAGCAACCCCTTAGATTTGGTTGCGCTTAATTCGGCTAGCGGAATGAG
>JAYVZR010000403.1:0-9640 GCA_043783135.1 Ferruginibacter sp.
AAAAAGAATTTCTTTGGATAAATAAAAACCTCCAGCTTACTGTATTGTTAAACGGGGCCGAGTACGATAGTAATTTTTATGGTGGTATCGATGAGTTGCTGCCCAACGATATTCCGGAAAATATTGACGGCATTGACTATCCTGACCATGGCGAATTATGGACTACCTGTTTAGATTATGAATTAAAAGAGGACAGTGTTGCTGTAAGTGGTAAATTAAAACGGAGTGGTTTGTATTATAAAAAGACAATCAGGCTTGATGCAAATGAACCTGTAATTTATCTTGAATACAAAATCAGGAATGATGCTGATGTTCAACGTAATTTTCTTTGGAAACTACATGCAGCACTGGATATTAAAGAAGGTGATCAGTTAGTTACTACGGCCAAAAAAGGAAAAGTTGTTGACCCTGCTTATTCAAGGTTCAGCAACCTGCATGAATTCAACTGGCCGGTTATAGAAGATAAAGATGCTTCCCTTGTCCCGCAAAAAAATAATACCGTCGACTTTTTTTATTTGTATGATGCAGCTCAACCAGCAATGAACTTTTTAAGCGAAGGAGGTAATCACTTGTTCCGTTACCAATATGATAAAAAAATATTTCCTTTTCAATGGTACTTTGCATCGTATGGCGGATTTCTTAATCATTATACAGCAATCATTGAACCCTGTAGCAGCATGCCGATGAGTGTGAACAATGCAAAAGCTTTACATCAGTGCACCGTTTTAGAACCAGGGGAAGAGATAAATACATTAGTAAGCATTTATGCGGGAAAAAATAATTTACAATATTTATAATGACAAGAAAAAAAGTAATCATTACGGGAGCCGCATCAGGCATTGGCAAAGCAACTGCAATAAGATTTGCCAGTGAAGGCTTTGATGTTTGTGCCAATGATATACAGGCTGATAAATTAACGGCGTTGCTAAAAGAAATGCCGGAAGGAAATCATTTGATTTTGGCAGGAAGCTATGCAGATGAGTCAACAATTACGGATGCCGAAAAATTAATAGAACAGCAATGGGGTTCCGTAGATGTGCTCGTGAGTTGTGCTGGTATGTTTGAAAAAACAAATCCTATTGAAATGGAGTTAAGTCAATGGCGGGTGATCTTTGACCGTATGCTTACCGGCAGTATTTTAATGACCCGGCTTGCTGCAAAGTTTATGAAGTTGGAAGGTAGAATTATTCATATTACTTCTATTCATGGAACAAGGGCCGAAAAATTTGCCAGTAGTTATTCCATGGCCAAAGCGGCTGTTAACCAGTTCTGCCGTTCGATGGCTTTGGATTTGGCAGACCGAAATATTTTGGTGAATGCCATTGCACCCGGCTTTGTTGATACAGCAATGTCAATCGTAGACGGACAAAATGAACTGGAAACGAAATGGTTCAAAGATAATTATGTAAACAACCAGCACTTGCCGTTGCGCCGTGCTGCCAGGCCGGAAGAAATTGCAGGGGTTGCATTTTTTTTAGCCGGTAAAGATGCATCGTATATAACAGGGCAGGTAATTATTGTTGATGGAGGATTGACTATAACTTTTTAAAATATTTTTTAATGAAAATTGAATCAGTTGATTTCTTTTATCTCTCTATGCCGGAAGTACTGGATATTGGTGATGGTAGCCAGGATGCTTTACTGGTAAGGGTTAGGGCCGGTGGACTGGAAGGCTGGGGCGAATGTGAAGCTTCTCCACTTACGAGTATTGCAAGTTATGTTTGCCCTATGAGCCACAGTGCCTGCAAGCCACTGAAATATTCACTTGAAGGAAAAAATATTAATAGTGTTGAAGACATCCGCAGCATTTCAACCGCAGTGCATGAAAATTCATTTGACCTATTGCAGGCAGATCATACCCTTTCAGGGATTGATATTGCATTGTGGGATTTGCTGGGAAAAAAAATGGAAGAGCCTATTTATAAATTGCTCGGGTATAAAAAAGCGTATCCAAAATTACCCTACGCCTCACAGTTATTTGGTGATTCACCTGAAGCAACTTTTGAAAAGGCGAAGAAGGCAAATGAAGCGGGTTATAAAGCAGTAAAATTTGGATGGGGTCCTTTTGGAAAAACCAGTTTGGAGAATGATATTGCTCATTTAGTTGCTGCAAGGGAAGGTGTTGGTGCTGATACACATTTAATGATAGATGCAGGTACCGCATGGAACAATAATATTGCCGGCGCAAAAGAATGTTTAATATCTCTTAAAAAATTAAATGCCTATTGGCTGGAAGAACCATTCAGTAATTTGGAACTGGATGGATATAAACAACTTGCTGATTCAAAGCCAGAAGTAGCGTTGGCGGGCGGTGAAGGATGTAACAATTTTATTCAGGCAAAACTAATGATACAGTATGCCAGACTGAAGTTTATCCAGATTGATGCCGGAAGGATAGGAGGTATTTCAGTTGCCAAAAAGGTGGCAGACATGGCGCAGCAAAATAGTATCACCTATGTAAACCATACATTCACATCACACCTGGCGTTGAGTGCATCGCTGCAGCCTTTTGCAGGTATTGAAAAAGATAATATTAGTGAGTACCCGGTTGAATTGAAATCATTGGCGCAGGAGATTTCACAGCAAAAAATTCTGCCTGATGAAAATGGTTATATACATGTGCCGGAGCAACCGGGATTGGGGATGCATGTAGATACGAATGCACTCAGGAAATATTTAGTTGATGTTGAAATAAAAATAAAAGGCGAAAAAATTTATTACTCACCGGAATTATAAAATTATTAAAATCAACAAAAAAGTATTGCTTTTAAATTGATTCGGTTTGGAAAACAAGGCATGAAAAACCGGGAATTTTAAATGACAAAAATGAGCGTCTTGCATTGAAGGATTAGGGATGCAAAAACAAGCCTTTGTCAGTTCATAAAATAGCGCAGTAAACATTTTTTCAATACTGTTGCTGTTTATAAATACAATTATATGGAAAATAAATTTAGTAATAAAGTTGCCATTGTTACCGGAGGAGCTGGCGGAATTGGAAAAGCAATTGCCTGTAGGTTGGGTAGAGAAGGTGCAACGCTTGCGCTCTTTGATTTTAATAAAGCGTTATTGCAGGAGGCCGTTAAGGAATTTAAAAAAGCCAATATACCTGTAAAAGGTTATTTGGTCGATATTAGTATTGAAGCACAGGTAGTTAAAACTGTTTCGCAGGTTGAAAAGGACTGGGGTAAAATTGATATCCTGGTAAATGCTGCTGGCATTGTTGGGCCAACAAGCACGAAGATTACTGATTTTTCTACCGCAGACTTTGATCGTTTGTATGAAGTGAACCTTAAAGGAACTTTTCTTATTACAAAATACACATTGAAAAAAATGGAGAAAAATGGCAATGGCCGTTTGCTGCTGATCTCATCAATATCTGGTAAAGAAGGCAATCCGGGAATGGTTGGTTATTCTGCTACTAAAGCCGGTGTTATAGGCCTGGTGAAAGGTGTGGCCAAAGAATTTGCTGATACCAATATTACTGTAAATGGGTTGGCTCCGGCAGTAATAAAAACATCTATGAATGAAAATACTTCAGCCGAGCAACTAGCTTACATGACGGCAAAAATTCCTATGAAACGGCTTGGTACTGTTGAAGAAGTTGCAGCCATGAGTTGTTTTATTGTTTCAGATGAAAATAGTTTTTCTACCGGCTTTATCTACGATATTTCGGGAGGAAGAGCAACGTATTAAAAATTGAAAATAAATTTATAAATTTTATTTTTTGAGGTTAACCAATCGATTTCTGTTTAGCAAATTCATCACTATCATATTAATAACAACATGAAGCAGCATCAATGGAAACCACTATTACTTGTATCATATGTATTTTTATTTGTAGGCGCCATTGTTTGCATGAATGATATTTTACTGCCATCCTTAAAAAGTTTTTTTCACCTCTCTTACACACAGGCTACCAGGATACAGCAATCATTTTACCTTGTCTACCTGGTTTTTCCGATTCCTGTTGCCTATTTTATTTCAAGATTCGGATATAAAATTGGTTTGGTAACGGCACTATGTATTTGCGGTGCTGGATGCAGTATTTTTATTCCCGCCTATTTTACCTCATCTTATATTTTGGTGCTGATTGCTTTATTCATTGTTTCCATTGGTGTTACTGTTATCAATGTTGCGGCCAACCCGTTGGCTTCAATGCTAGGGACGCCGGAGGGTGCACATGCCCGTGTAAATTTTGTGCAGGTATTTTCCAGAATAGGTTATTCATTAACACCCATTTTAGGTACGCAACTAATTTATGGTGCGGATAAGAATATTTCGTTTTACAAACCTTATATGGGCTTGGGTATTGGTACATTTTTGCTGGCTTTGTTTATTGTATTTTCAGTATTGCCTGCGTTTAAGCCCACCATCGACAAAGGGTTTTCTTTCTTTGCTATTTTAAAAGAGTCAAGAAAATATCCGCAGCTTTTCTGGGGAGCGATCGTCATGTTTTTTTATGTGGGTGCAGAAGCTTGCACGGCAGGTTTTTTTATCAATTACCTGCAGGATAAAAATATCGCTGGTTTCAGCGCAGATGCTGCTGCAAAATATCTTACCTGGTATTATGTTATCGCAACAATTATTGGCTTTTGCAGTATTTGGCTTTTCAAATTTATTTCAGCTGGAAAACTACTGGTAATGTTCGGCTCCGGCATGGTGATTACACTGCTGCTATGTGCGCTCACCAAATCATCCTGGAATCCTTATTACATGATTGCCCTTGGAATTTTCATCTCCATATTATTTCCCACCATATTTAGTTTGGGCATAGAAAAGATTGGCGATTTTACAGAAAGAGGTTCCGCATTAATGAATATTGCCATCGTTGGTGGGGCTGTGTTTCCGCCATTGCAGGGAATGATTGCAGACAGCATGGGATTACAGATTTCTTACCTTGTTCCTTGTGGCTGTTTTGCGTTAATTGTAGGTTACGGATTGTTTTGCGCCAGGCTGCATAGTAGAGCTTCGACGCTTAAATACACAGTATAACTTTTATCAATCGGTATTTGTAACTTATAATATTATTGATCCCATTTTTTGTGAGGTATTTACCAGAGTTCGCTTACTTCCTAAAGCTTAATTAACGCAACTAACATTCAGAATAAGATGAATATAAATGATTTTTACACACAGGTAAGGACATCTGTAACAAATGAAAGTTTTGACAACTTGACTACGTTACAACTTACCAAACCCGTTTACTTTAATTGGGTAATGGAGGTTTTTTACGAAATGAATGTAAAAAATTATCCAGATAGCAATGCACTTATCTGGCGGTACAATGAAAAGGAAAGGTTCTATACATTCGAAAATATTTATAATGAAGCCAACCAATTTCTAAATTTCTTAAGAACTCATGGTATAGAAAAAGGCAATTGCATATATTCACAACTACCATTAGACCCTGCCAATTGGATTAGTTTATTAGCCGCCATTAAAGGGGGCTTAGTTCTTATTCCATCTTCAACTAATTTAACCGGGAAAGACATAGAATATCGTTTCAAAACAATATTTCCTGAAGTAGTAATTTCCGATTTGGCAAATACCGCTAAAATAGATGCAGCTGAGAAATTATTAAATAAATCTATTAAAGTTAAAATTATTGTGGATGGTGAATCAGAAGGCTGGCATAATATCGAAGAGATATATAAAGAAGAGAAAGCAGCGGATGCTGCACATACCCGTTCTGACGATAATCTATTTTATTTTTTTACATCTGGAACAACAGGACTCCCTAAAATTGTAACCCATACACATTTAACGCTCCCCCTTGGACATTTAACTACAACAGCATGGATAGGACTGCGACACGGAGATATTCATTATAATATTTCAGCACCAGGTTGGGCGAAATTTGCTTATAGTAGTTTTTTTGGTCCATGGAATATGGGTGTAACAATCTTTGCCAATCAGGTAGACAAATTTATTGCCAAGGAACAATTAGAGGCAATGGAGAAATATGGGATAACTACTTTTTGTGCACCACCTACAGTTTTACGTTTGATGATTCAGGAAAATTTATCAATATATAATTTCAAATTAAGGCATTGTGTTGCTGGTGGCGAACCGCTTAATCCAGAAATAATTGAAAAATGGAAACAAGGTACGGGCATTGTTATCAGAGATGGGTACGGGCAGACCGAAAGCAGTCTTCTTGCAGGAAATATGCCCGGTAACATTATAAAATATGGTTCAATGGGAAAGCCGGCCTTTCTTTACGACATAGTAATTGCAAATGATGAAGGACTTGAAATACCACCACTCGAAGAAGGTAATATCTGTATAAAAATGAATGATGAAAAAGCTAATGGAATATTTACTGGTTATTTAGGAGAACCCGAAAGAAACAACAAGGTATTTAAACATCATTTGTATTACACTGGCGATAAAGCCTACAAAGACGAAGATGGATATATCTGGTTTGTTGGCAGGGATGATGATGTTATAAAAGCTTCTGACTATAGAATTGGACCCTTTGAAGTGGAAAGCATATTAATTGAACATGATGCAGTTGTTGAGGCAGCTGTTGTTGGTAGCCCACATGAATTACGGGGTTTTACTGTAAAAGCTTTTGTGCTTTTACGACAAGGAGAAACACCTTGTAAAGAACTGGCTGAAGATTTGTTCAACTATTGCAATAAACATCTTTCCAACTACAAAATTCCAAGAATTATAGAGTTTGTTGAAACATTACCAAAAACAATAAGCGGGAAAATCAGACGAGTTGAATTAAGAGCAGCCGAAGCCAATAGTAAAAGCAAAAAGGAAATAAGAGAATATGAATTTTTCCACATAAAATACTAACTGTCTATTCCAGTATTGAAGCAAGCCATCCGCTAACAAATAAGACTTCGTCGGGCACGTCCGATGAAGTCTTATTTGTTTAGCGGAAGCCCTTTGTCGACCGATGCTTCTATTCTGTCTTTAAGTAAACCTGAAATTCCGTTCCTTTGTCTAACTGACTTTCCACCAAAACCTTTCCTCCCGCATTACGAACAATTTCTTTGACTAAATATAATCCTATCCCTGAACCTTCAATTGCGTTTTCTAATCTGTAATACTTTGAAAATATTGCTTCCAATTTACTTTCTTCAATACCTATACCATTATCTTTTACTGATATGACTATAAAGTCACCTTCCTTATTGGTAGTAACAACAATTTTAGGGAGTCGTTCTGTAGACTTGAATTTTATGGCATTGTTAATCAGGTTATAAACAATTGTTCTTAATTTCCTTCGGGAAAAGGTGATTTCAGAGATGTTAATTTCGCTAATGATTATTGCATTTGCGGCTATAATGTTATCATTGAGCGTAAGCCGTACATCTTCTAATATATGTTCAAAATTTAGAAGTTCTTCCTGGGCTTTATATTTGTGTTCCTCCTTTCTTACTTCAGTTAATTCTTTAATAAGTTTATGCATTTTTGTTAATGAACTGTCAACAATTTTTAAAAGTAATTGGAATTCTTTTTCATCATTTGGAGTTACATCTTTAAATAACTCTATTGCCAATACTAAATTCGCAAGTGGATTTTTTATATCATGAGAAATAGTATCTAATAAAATTTCATGGTCAGCTACCATTTTTTCTTGTTCTTTTAAATCATTTATCCGCATGGTTATTTCAACAAAAGTTACAATTACACCATCTGTTATGTTTTTTTTCATTATCACATAGGGTATAATATTCATTTGGTACCAACGTAAGTCGGTAGTTTGAATTTCCTTTTCAAGGATTTTTTTGCTTTCAATAACCTGCTGAATATTGTCTAAAATAGATGGGAAACGGAAGTTATCTTTTATATCAGCAATAGGTTTGCCAATATCACTGGCTGACAGGCTAAACTGCTTCATAGCAGGAGGTGTAAATTTCTGTAATTTCAATTCGCCATCCACAAATAATTGCGGAATTATCGTATTACTAAAATAATTTTCCAATTCGTCATTGTGTTCTATAAGGTCTTTTATTTGTTGACTTTTATCAGGCACTTTTTAATACTTTAAGTTAAATTAGCAGTCGTACGGTGTTAAATAGGGTTGCAGCTTACGTGTGTGTTTACGCTAAAATACGAAACAAACCATCCAAAACAATTTTTTAAAAAAATTCTTTTGGATGGCATTACCAAAAAAAACGGTTAAAGTCGAATAGTGCAAATACAACGCAGGTAAGGCCTGCATCATCCTGTAGGTTAAATCATTTTTAAGCTTTCTTCTTATGCCGTTCTTTTAAAACATCAACAATATCCTGCAAACTAAAACCCTTTGCGTGTAATAAAATTAAATAATGAAACAACAGGTCTGCGGCTTCGTCTTTAAACAACACATCATTATTATCTTTTGCTTCAATTACCAGTTCAACGGCTTCTTCACCAACTTTTTGCGCAATTTTATTGATGCCTTTTTTAAATAAAGACGAAGTATAAGAATCATCTGAAGGATTGTTTTTTCTGCTGACAATAATTTTTTCCAGGCTGGTAAGAAAATCAACTGCTTCGTTCTTTTCATTAAAACAGGTGTCTGCACCAGTATGGCAAACCGGCCCCACCGGGTTTGCTTTTATTAATAGGGTATCATCATCGCAATCAACGCTGATGGTTTTTAATAAAAGAAAATTGCCACTCTCCTCTCCTTTTGTCCACAGCCGGTTTTTACTTCTGCTGAAGAAAGTAACTTTTTGTAATTCCTTTGTCTTTAACAATGCCTCGCTGTTCATAAAGCCAAGCATCAATACTTTACCGGTCGCATCGTCCTGTACTATTGCCGGCGCCAGCCCGTCTGCATATTTTGAAAAATCGATTGTCATATTCGTATAGCTATTTTTTCGTTTAATAAATATTCTTTTAAATCAGGTATCCCTATTTCTTTATAATGAAAAATACTGGCAGCCAAAGCAGCATCTGCATTGCCATCAATAAATATTTCTTTAAAATGTTCCATAGTTCCGGCGCCGCCAGAAGCAATTACAGGCACTGGAAGTTCATGGGATAACAGTAATGTAATATCAACCGCAAAGCCGCCCTTTGTACCATCGTTATTCATTGATGTCAATAAAATTTCTCCTGCACCTAAAGCCACCGCCTGCTTTGCCCAATCAATTGTTTTGGTATCAGTTTTTGTTCTGCCACCATTCAGGTACACATACCATTCGCCATCTGCTTCTTTTTTTGTATCAATGGCCAACACAACACATTGGCTGCCAAAACGGTTACTCAATTCACTTATAAGGCCCTGGTTTGTAAAAGCTGCTGTATTGATAGAAACCTTGTCAGCACCATATTGCAGCAATACGGCAACATCTTCAACAGTACTAATACCACCACCTACAGTAAAAGGTATATTGATATTTGCCGAAATCCGTTTTACCAGTTCAATCAATGTTTTTCTTTTCTCAACAGTAGCAGTAATATCTAAAAAAACCAATTCATCTGCTCCCTGTTGCGAATACATTATAGCCAGTTCAACAGGGTCGCCTGCATCCCGTATATTTTCAAAATTTACCCCTTTTACTGTACGGCCATCTTTTATATCCAGGCAGGGTATGATTCTTTTTGTTAGCATTTATTTTTATTACACGAATTATTGAAACACGAATTTTAATTGCACGAATTACACGAATTTTTTGTACTGTTACAGCAT
>JAYVZR010000404.1:0-9602 GCA_043783135.1 Ferruginibacter sp.
CAGTGGTTTATCTATTTTAGAAATTGGCCACCGCACTTCAATGTTTCAGGCAATAATGGATGAGGCAAGGGCACTGGTAAAAGAATTGATGCAACTGGATGCAGATAGGGAGGTGCTTTTTTTACATGGAGGAGCATCCACCCAATTTATGCAGGTGCCGATGAATTTATTGGATGATAAAGAAATGGCTGCTTATGCAGATACTGGAGTATGGGGTATCAAAGCTATTAAGGAAGCAAAATTATTTGGTAAGGTAGAAGTGGTTTGCAGTGGTAAAGAAAGTAATTATACCAGTATACCAAAAGATTTCGCCGTACCAAATGACGCTAAATATTTTCACATTACTACTAATAATACAATTTATGGAAGCCAATGGCAGAAAATTCCAAAAACAAGTATTCCATTAGTAGGCGATATGAGCAGTGATATTTTTAGCAGGGTAATTGATTTTAATTCCTTTGACCTGATTTATGCAGGTGCTCAAAAAAATATGGGACCAGCGGGAGTAAATTTATTGGTAGTCAATAAAAATATTTTGGGGAAAGTAAAAAGAGCGATTCCTACTATAATGGACTACCGTAACCATATTAAAGAAGGTAGTATGCTAAATACACCGCCTGTATTTGCCGTGTTTGTATGTATGCTAACGCTTCGCTGGTTAAAAGCATTGGGGGGTGTTGCCACGATAGAAAAATTAAATGATGCCAAAGCCACATTACTATACCAGGAAATTGACAGAAACCCTTTATTTACAGGCACAGTTGCTAAAGAAGACAGGAGCAAAATGAATGTTTGTTTTGTAATGGAAAACCCTGTTTTAGAAGAAGTCTTTTTATCTTTTACCAGGGAGAAAGAAATTGTGGGAATTAAGGGACATAGGCTGGTGGGCGGTTTTAGGGCATCTTTGTATAATGCATTGCCCATAAGCAGCGTAGAAGTGCTGGTGCAGGCAATGAAAGAATTTGCATTGACTAATGCATAAATTTTTTTGCTTTACATTTACCAAGATAATAACAGAATATGATTACAATCAAGCCCTTTAAAGCCTTACGACCTGAAGCCCAGCATGCAAAACAAGTGGCCAGCCGCCCATACGATGTCTTAAACAGCAAGGAAGCAAAAATAGAAGCACAGGGAAATCCTAGTAGTTTTTTACATATTACCAAAAGTGAAATTGATTTGCCCGAAAAAACGGATAGCTATTCGCAACAGGTGTATGACAGGGCCAAAGACAATCTTCACGCATTCATCAGTAGAAATATTTTATTTAAAGAAAGTAAACCCTGTTATTATATTTACCAGTTAATAATGAACGGCAAAAGCCAAACAGGGTTAGTTTGTGGCAGCAGTGTGGATGATTACGAAAAGGACCTTATAAAAAAGCATGAATTTACAAGGCCAGAAAAAGAGCAGGACAGGATTAATCATATTAAAACAACAGGAGCCCAAACAGGGAATGTTTTTTTAGCCTATAAAAATGTAAATGACCTTGATGAAATTATTAACGACTGGAAAAAGGAAAAGAACCCGGTATACGATTTAATAGCAGATGATCGTATACAGCATACTATCTGGATCATTAATGACGATAATACCATCAATAAAATATCTGCCATTTTTAGAACACAGGTACCTTGCACGTATATTGCAGATGGACATCACAGGGCTGCATCAGCCGCTAAAGTGCGTACTGCTTTAGGCAAAAATGCCCCGACTGGAGCAGACATATTCTTAACCACTTTATTTCCATCTAATCAATTGCTGATAATGGATTATAACCGTGTAATAAAAGATTTAAACGGCTTAACTGTAGAAGCATTATTAGCAGAAGCGTCTAAATTTTTTATTATAGAAAAAGTACCAAAGGCTTTTTCACCAGTTGCATTGCATCAGTTTGGTTTGTATACCAATAAGCAATGGTATCAATTAACTGCAAAAGAAAATACTTATACAACAGACCCAATAGGAGTTTTAGACGTCAGTATTTTACAAAATAATTTCCTTGATCCTATTTTGAATATTAAAGACCAACGTACAGATCAGCGAATTGATTTTGTTGGCGGTATACGCGGCCTGGGCGAACTTGAGAAAAGAGTAGATAGCGGAGAGATGGCTATTGCTATCAGTCTGCATCCTGTAAGCATTCAACAATTATTTGATATTGCTGATAGTGGAAATGTAATGCCACCCAAAAGCACCTGGTTTGAGCCCAAACTTAGAGATGGCTTGCTTACACATCTGATAAATGATTAAATAGAAATATAAGATACGATATTGTATTATTCTAATAACATTTCAATCATTAACTTAACATTGATCCATTTGTTGAAACAGTTTTAAACCTCTTATTTCCCTTTTGGCGATTATGGTTTAATTCTAATTTTTTCATTGTATTTTTAAAAGATGAAATTAATTAAGGCAATCTTTTTATTAATAATATTTTTTCTTTCGTTGCAAAATGGTTTTGCTCAAACAGCTGCGGAACTACAGGCAACTGCCCGTTCATTTATGCAACAGAACGATTATGCCAATGCCATAGTTGTATTGAACAGGGCAACCCAAATGGAACCACAAAATATTGAAATCACTAAAGATCTTTCGTTGAGTTATTATATGCAACGGGATAATAACAAAGCACTTGAAATAATTAAGCCATTGATTGATAAAGATGAGGCAGATGATCAATGCTACCAAATTGCGGGAAATATTTATTTGCAATTGGGGTTGACGGCCGAATGTGACAAATTATATCGAAAAGGAATTCAAAAATTTCCTGAAAGTGGAGCCTTGTACAACGATCTGGGTGTATTGTTATGGGAGCAAAAAGACTACACTGCTATTAAACAATGGGAGAAGGGAATTGAAACTGATCCCAATTATTCTAAAAATTATTATAATGCCAGCAGGTATTATAATTTTACTAAAGATAAAATATGGAGCATTATATACGGCGAAATATTTGTAAACCTTGACCCATTAAATACTCACACAACAGAAATAAAATCTATATTGCTGGAAAATTATAAAGCACTTTTTGCTGATGTGGATATTACCAAAGAAAACAAAGACAAAAATAAATTTGCGACTGCATTTATAGAAACAATGAATAAGCAGAGTTTGCTGGCAGCTACTGGTATTAATGCCGAAACGCTTACGATGATACGCACCCGTTTTATTTTGGATTGGTACAAGGATTATGCGTCTAAATTTCCCTTTAAGTTATTTGATTTGCAGAAACAATTATTACAGGAAGGGATGTTTGATGTTTACAACCAGTGGATATTTGGTTCGGTCCAAAACCTGCCTGCTTATCAAAACTGGACAATTACCCATTCAACAGATTATAACGAGTTTAACCGTTTTCAAAAGGGACGTATTTTTAAATTGGTCCCCGGAGAGTATTACAAGTACTAAGATTTAGTCTATATAGTTTCAGCAAACCTTGGGATAATGATTTAAAATCGCAGCACTTTTTTGGTATTTTAAATACAGCGGAAGTGAATGGATGATTTATTTTATTTATCTTAGGCTTATATTAAAACTATAGTTATGGAAGAGCAAAGAGATGAAGAGCTTTGGCAAAAAGCAAAGAAAAGAGCTGGCTTTCAACGCAGTCTTGTTTCTTATTTTGTGGTAAATGTATTTTTATGGCTTATATGGTGGTTTACTGCAGGCAGAAGGGGCTTTAACCGGGAAATGCCCTGGCCGGTGTGGAGTATGCTTGGATGGGGCATAGGGTTATTTTTTCAATACCTGAATGCTTACGGTGGCGGTAAACAAGACCTTGTAGAAAAAGAATACGAGAAGCTTAAAAACAAAAACTGAATATTTATCTTAGTGTATTGTTAACGATTTCCTGTATGAATCAACCGTCAAGATTATTTGATTTTCTTCAAAATCAGCTGGATAAATTTCCTAAGGCTGATATGTTTGCAAGTAAAGAGAATAATGAATGGAAATTATATAGCACTGCTGATGTAAAAACAATAGTTGACCAGTTAAGTGTAGGGTTACTTAATATAGGAATTAGTGGAAATAACCTGCAGGTAGAAAACCAGGATAAAATTGCACTGGTTAGTAAAAACCGGCCCGAGTGGCTGATACTGGATATGGCCTGCCAGCAAATTGGGGTTTTACTCTGTCCCGTTTACCCAACTACTAATATTAATGAACTTGAATTTATTTTTAACGATGCAACTGTAAAACTAGCATTTATAAGTGGTGAAGATATATTAGCAAAGGTTAAAAACATTAGGAACAAGGTTTCAACTTTGCAAAATATTTACAGCTTTGATGAACTTCCGGATGTTGATTACTGGGCAAAAATATTAGCCTCACCGGAGACAGTCAGGAATTCTGTGTTGGAGAAAATAAAGCAATCTGTTTTACCTGAACATTGTGCTACTATTATTTATACTTCCGGCACAACGGGCACACCTAAAGGTGTTATGTTAAGCCATGGTAATATTGTGAGTAATGTAATAAATTCAAAACAAACTTTTCCTTTTGATGATAATATTTCTGCAAAGGCATTAAGTTTTTTACCACTCAATCATATTTTTGAAAGAATGGTATCTTATATCTACATAGCCAGCGGTATTTCCATTTATTATGCTGAAAGCCTTGATACTATTGCCGATAACCTGAAAGAAGTAAAGCCAAATTTATTTTGTACTGTTCCGCGTTTGTTAGAAAAAGTGTACGAGAAAATAATGGCAAAGGGGGCCGAACTTAAAGGCATAAAAAGAAAATTATTTGATTGGGCTGTCGCACTTGGCAATGAATACGATAACAGGAAAAGCAAAGGAATTTGGTATACTATGCAATTAGCCATTGCCAATAAACTGGTATTTAGCAAATGGAGAGAGGGCCTTGGTAACAATGTCGATTTTATTGTTACCGGCGGTGCAGCCTGTCAGGTAAGATTAATAAGGATTTTTACCGCTGCAAAAATTCCCATTTATGAAGGGTATGGGCCAACAGAAAACAGCCCGGTAATAAGTGTAAACTGTAAACATAATGATGGGTGTAAATTTGGTACAGTAGGGCCTGTATTGGAAGGGCAGCATGTTAAGCTGGAGGCTGATGGAGAGATATGTGTAAAGGGGCCAAGCGTAATGATTGGATATTACAAACGGCCTGATTTAACGGCAGAAACCATTATAGATGGGTGGCTTCATACCGGTGATATCGGCATATTTGAGGAGGGTAATTTTTTAAAAATTACAGACAGAAAAAAAGAGCTCTTTAAAACCAGTGGAGGAAAATATGTAGCACCGCAGCCTATTGAAAATAAAATGAAGGAATCTCCATTTGTTGAACAGATGATGATTGTAGGAGCAGAACAAAAATTTGTAGGTGCATTGATTGTACCTTCAATGGCCAATTTAAAAGAATGGATGCGGCAACAGCATATCAGCTTTATCACAAATGAGGAGGCCATTCATCACCCCGAGGTACTGGAATTATTCCGAAGATTGATTGATAGTTTTAATGAATTTTTTAATCATGTAGAACAGGTAAAAAAATTTGAACTGTTACCGGATGAGTGGACTATTGATAGTGGTGAACTTACGCCAACCCTAAAGCTTAAACGCAAGGTAATTATGGAAAAATACAAAACTGCTATTGAGCGGATATATAAATGATTTAAGTACTATTATTTGGAAGATAGCCGGTTCTCTATAAACTTGTCTACTAATTATTCATGACTTTTTGCCTTCCAAAACTAAAACCTATTTTGATATTAAAGGTAAAGTAGGCATCATTGTTTTTTGGATTGCCTCGTAATTGGCCACCATTTGGATTAATGGGATATTCAGGATTGTTTTTGCTTCTTCTATCATTTAAGGCTAATGCATCAGCTAATTGAGAACCACTTAAATATTTAGAGAATAAAGAGGGGTCTATATACTTTGTACTTAAATCATCTAAATAATCAGTATGTGTAATTCGGTATATAAATTCAGCACGTAGATTAAAATTAGAGGATAATTCATATTTTACACCAGCACCGATAGGGTAGTTTGTCTGTTTTAGTTTATAAGGTTTTCTGTCAGGGTATTCTGCAAAACCTTGTCCTTCTGTATGTAAGGGTTGCAAATCAACAGTTCTTCCATTTAATATGGTTTGAGGATTAAAGGAAAAAAAACCTATGCCAGCAAGCAGATAAGGAGAAAAATTGGGAGGGTAATCTTATCTTTCTGCCCAGTTAACAAATATAAAGATGGGATAAAATTCCGCTACAACAGAAAATTCAGATATTTTACTTGTAAAGCTCAGATTACGATTATATCTTGGGGTTGTTGATTTAACAGATTCCAAAATACTGTCATAGCCCTTTATATGGCCAAAAGTGCCTTGAAAAGTAAGTGCAACAGCCTCTTTATAAGTTGCACTGAAATATCCACCTCCATTAAATTGATTATTACCAATATTGAGATCTTTAATAAAAGGCTTACCCAATCCTTTGGTACCTCCAATATCCGTAAGGCAATTCATAACTCCTGCGGAAGCACCGATTTCGAACATTAAAGGCGTATAATAAGTGTTATTATCATAAAAATAATATTGTGCAATTACCTTTTGTAAAGGAGTAATAAATATTATTAGAGTACTGATTAGAAGCTTTATTTTTTTCATTCAATTAGGGATCCTTTATTATTAAAATTTATATATTAAAATAATATGCACTTTAAGGTATATACAAAATAAACTATAATTACCATAAACGACAATTATTTGGTTATATTTTTGATTTTTCTAAATTTTTATAATACTTACATATCGTTTTTAAGCCACAAATATTGCATTTAGGGTTTCTTGCTACACATATATATCTGCCATGAAGTATTAACCAGTGGTGTGCCTTGTAAATAAATTGTTTTGGAATATTCTTTACCAGTTGTTTCTCTGCTGCCAGTGGGGTTGTAGCATTGATGGTTAAACCAAGCCTGGCACTTACCCTAAAAACATGTGTATCTACCGCCATGTTTGGCTGCTCATCAATTACAGAAGTGATGACATTTGCAGTCTTTCTGCCAACGCCCGGCAATAACATCAATTCATCTACATTCATTGGCACTTTACCTGAAAATTTTTCCACCAGCATACTAGACATACCTATCAGGTGCTTTGTTTTATTATTTGGATAAGAGATACTTTTTACAAGTGGAAAAAGTTCATCAAATGTAGCCTGGGAAAGTGTTTCAGCAGTAGGATAGTGGTTAAAAATAGCAGGCGTAGTAATATTTACCCGTTTATCGGTGCATTGAGCCGAAAGAATTACAGCAACTAATAAATGAAACGGGTTATTATATATTAATTCGGTTTCTGCATTGGGCGCATGTGCAATAAAATAGTCAATAAAAAACTGGTATCGTTGCTGTTTGGTCATAAAAAAATCCCGTATTTAACGGGACAAAATTATGTTAAAAAAGCAGGGGTATATTTTAAACCTCTGTAATTTGGTGAATGACCGATTTGTCGGCATAGTCTAAAATTTTATCTACTACACTCTTGCGGGGAGAAAAATTTACTTTCTCCAGGCAATTTTGAGCAGATATTATTTCGTTGTATTTTTCACGAAGACTCCAGTCAGTCTGAAGTGCAGCTTTTATAGCTGCTGTTTTTTGCGATGAGGTCTCATTGTAAACATACTGAATGAGATCATCAGGTGTAAAGCTGTGCATAGGCAAAGTTAAAATGCTGTTTAAAATTAAGTATCAATATCCGCTATAATAAACGATCATTTTCGTTCATTATTGTATATAGGTACTGATTATTTAGTGGTAGTTGGTGAAGAAATAATAAAAAGATCTTCATTATCCTTCTTCATAAGGTACTTTTCCCTCGCATATTTTTCGATAGTTTGAGCATTGTTTTTCAATTGGCTCAATTCTTCCTTAGTTTCCTGAATAGTGTTACTAAGATGTAGTTCACTGTTTTGAAGTTCTTTCAATTTGGCATTTTTTTCAAATGCTACTCCCCAATCTTTGGGATCAAAAAAAAACATCCATACAATAAAGAAGCTTCCTGCAAGCAGGTATTTGTTTTTTAACCAGGAAAATTTTCCAAAGCCCCCCGCTTTTTGGGGAGGTTTTGGAGAGCTTGTATCATTAAAATTATTTTCCATTTTAAACTGTCAAAATATTTCCCTCTATGGAAACTTAGATGGACTTTCCAAATTTAATCTTTCCATTTGGATAAATTGCAGTATCCGCTAACATTTCTTCAATACGGATCAACTGGTTGTATTTAGCCATACGGTCGCTTCTGCTGGCAGAGCCGGTTTTAATTTGACCACAATTTAATGCTACTGCAAGATCGGCAATGGTAGTATCTTCTGTTTCTCCACTTCGATGGCTCATAATAGTATTATATCCTGCTTGCTGAGCCATACTTACTGCATTGATAGTTTCGGTAACAGTTCCAATTTGGTTTACTTTTACCAATAAGGCATTAGCTATTTTTTCATTAATACCTCTTTCCAAACGGGTAACATTGGTTACAAAAAGATCATCACCTACCAATTGACATTTATTACCAACTGCTTCTGTAAGCATTTTCCATCCTTTCCAGTCATCTTCTGCCATGCCATCTTCAATAGATAAAATAGGATATTGTTTTACCCAGCTTGCCCAATAAGCAACTAATTGCTCACTTGTCATTTTCTTGCCGTCGCTTTTATGAAATATATATTTCTTTTCTTTAGCATTCCATAATTCGCTGTTGGCAGCATCCATGGCAATCATAACCTGGCTACCAGTTTTAAAACCTGCTGCCTGTATTGCTGTTAATACTGTTTCAATTGCTTCTTCATTGCTTTGAATATTTGGAGCAAAACCACCTTCATCACCCACATTGGTACTAAACCCTTTTTTCTTTAATACCTGTTTTAATGCATGAAATATATCAACGCCCCATTGCAAACCTTCACTAAACGAAGTTGCACCCACAGGCATTACCATAAATTCCTGGAAGTCTATTTTATTATCCGCATGTGCGCCACCATTTAAGATGTTCATCATGGGGATTGGTAAAATTTTTGCATTGGTGCCACCAATGTAACGGTATAGTGGAAGATTGGCTTCTAAGGCGGCAGCCTTTGCAACAGCCATGCTAACAGCAAGTATGGCATTGGCACCTAATTTTCCTTTATTTGCTGTACCATCTAAAGCTATCATTGTTGCATCAATGCCGGTTTGGTCTGCAATATCCCAACCCAATAAATTTTCAGCAATGGTAGTATTTACATTTTTAACTGCTTTTAATACGCCTTTTCCTCCGTACACTTTCTTATTATTATCTCTCAGTTCAACAGCTTCGTGAATACCGGTACTTGCTCCACTTGGTACTGCAGCCCGGCCTAATTTTTCATTTTCTGTTAATACATCTACTTCAATAGTAGGGTTGCCGCGGCTGTCTAAAATTTGGCGGGCGTAAATACTTGCGATGTAACTCATAATTTGTATTGGTTTGTTATTATTAATTATTTGATGATGTTAAACTTCTAAATACCTCCTCCAGACTATTACTTTCACTTTGCAAAGAAACAATGTTAAGGTTATTTTTCAAACTCAATTCTACCAATTGTTTCCTTA
>JAYVZR010000405.1:0-3594 GCA_043783135.1 Ferruginibacter sp.
GGGGCAATTCGGGGCTTTCTGTACCTGTGGTTTCCACCACTGCAGTACCATTGTCCAAAACCTACAATGGCAATGTTGCTGACCAGGGCTACCCGGTACCAACACAGTTTTTATGGGATCCCTGGAGCGACCCCAGGATGGTTCCCTGCTGTTACCTTGTATATGTGGAGATAAACGACAGAACAATTATCAATAACGCATATTATGGCGGGCATTCCGGCGCAGGATGGGAAGCAATTGAAATTGGGTTCTGATGAGTAGAGTCATTATAACCATCCGAAGTTTTTTAAAATTTTGGATGGTTTATTGATAAAGTCCATGAAGTAAAACCATCGCAGTTTGGACCATACTAATCCTTTTTTTGCTTATACACAATAAAATGAAGGAGCATGGGAAGTGGGGGTGGTGGGTGACTGTTTACAAAAAGAAACTGCACAAGAAAACGGGAGAAGCCGAAAACCCGGATTAAAAGAGTAGGTATTTAAAAACTACAATTATGTCATTAAGATTTGGTAAGCAAGCTCCTAAGAGAGACTACCGCACATTACGCCTTAAGAAATATCTTACAGCAAAACTTCCGGCACCACCACCTTTGTATGATGCTTTACCCGAAGTGTACAGCAATCTTAAGATCAACAACCCAAAAGCTTTATTTCCAATGGATGGCAATGACACTTATGGGGATTGCACCATTGCTGCTTTAGCACACGCCATTACTCTTTTTAGAGGCCGTATAAAACGCAAAAAAATATGGCCAGCAAAAGAAGTATTAAAACTCTATTTCCACTTATCCGGAGGCATTGATTCCGGCTTGGCTGAATTGGATGTGCTTAATTACTGGCAATCAAATAAGGCCAGTGGAGACCAGATACTTGCGTACGCAACTATTGACCGGCGAAACCAAACGCATATTAAGCAAGCCATCCAATTGTTTGGAGGAGTTTACATTGGCTTTCAAGTATAAACAGATTGTCTTGATGATTTTAATGCCGGTAAGCCATGGACACCCGGCCCATTATTAAATGAAGGCCATGCCGTTTTTGTAACGGGATATGATGACACTGGTGTAACAGTGCTTACTTGGGGTACTACACAAAAAGCAACCTGGGGTTGGTGGGATGAATGCGTAGATGAAGTGTACGCAGTGTTGCCTCCCGAAGCAAAGAAAAAAGACTTTCACGCAGGATTTAATTTTAACCAGCTACAAACTGATTTGAATGAAGTGGCTAATTGATTGAAGTGAGTAATCCTCCGCCTTCGTGTCTTCGCTAATCAAACAAAAGAAAAGCTGAAATTGTCTTATTACATAAAGTGCCTTCTTCCCAGCAACGTTCTCTTTCGATGGTTTTGTGCACAGATTAAAGGACGTTACGTTTTTGTAACGAAAATGTTGCTTCATAATACGCACTGGGCCTGGCTATGACAGTAGCTCTGTGGGAGGCGTTGCTGTAAAGAAAAAAATTAAAAAAAACCATAAATTTACTTTCAATGCCACATAAAACCTACCATAACACCCATGCCCATTGCTTCACTATTGATCATGTCCCGGATAATTTTGCCAAAGGATTAATATGGTTTTATTTTCTTTTTCCAATAAGATGGCTTAAAAAGCACAAAGCTATTCAATGGATCATCAAAATGTTAAACAAAAGGGTTGTTCTTATAATAATCAAATTTGTTGCACCGAATACGAGTATTGATAAATCATTAAACAGGCTATTATCTTTTATCCGCTTTTTTGATGTAGCGAAAAAGCAACAAGAAATGATTGATTTGCTGATGGGGTATTATCCTCCACACACACGGTTTGTTTTGCTGACAATGGATATGGAATTTATGGGTGCAGGTAAACCAATTCATAATTTTCAAAATCAAATAGATGAGCTGGCAATAATAAAAAGCAATGCAACTTACACAGACCTTATCCATCCCTTTGTATTTGCAGACCCTCGCAGAAAAAAAGTGAATGAAATCGTTATTGATTCAATTGAACAAAAAAAATTTACAGGAATCAAAATATATCCGGCATTAGGCTATTTTCCTTTTGATAAAAGATTAAAGGCTATTTACGAATATGCATTAGAATACGATTTGCCTTTAACTACGCATTGTATTGCAGGTGTTGTTTTTTACAGAGGTTCAAAAGAACAGGCTTTTGATAATACTACGCACCATCCCATTGCAAAGAAGCAATTACTATATGGAAAAAAGGGAATAGATTTCACGCTAAATTTCACTCATCCATTAAATTTTAATTGCCTGATGGATATAAATATTTTAAGAAATTACTGGGGCGAAGATGCTCCTGATTTCAGGAATTTAAAAATGTGTATAGGGCATTTTGGCGGGGAAGATGAATGGAATAATTATATGACAAATCCCTGGCTACCGGCTTACAATGCCCCTACCGGCGGTTCACTCAACATAGAAAATGCCTGGTTTGATGAAACAGATAAAGATTATAAAATAGTAAGAAAAGCCTATAGCTGGTTCAGTATTATTTGCGACATGATGCGCAAGTTTCCTAAAATGTATGCCGACATCAGTTATACCATCAGCGATGACCGAACTTTTCCTTTGCTTAAATTACTACTTACGAGCGATTATTATAATCAAACCTGTGACGGGCATCCTTCTATACGGAGCCGTATTCTTTTCGGCACTGATTTTTTTGTAGTATCAAAAGCGGGAGCAGAAAGAGAAATGAGCATAAAGCTTCGGGAATATTTAGGGGATGATTTATTTGAAATCATTGCGTGTGAGAACCCGGTAAATTTTTTAAAAACAAAACTTAATTAGACTTTAATCCTATCCCTATTATAACCTTATTGAAGAAGCAAAAAGCAATCACAGTTGAGTAGTTCGTGTGTCACAAACAAAGCATTGAATGGTGACCATTTTGTCAATCTAACCCCTGGCTTTAGTTATCTACTGTTCACTCATTCAATGTTAAAGAGTTTTATACGGCAAGGCCTGGCTGTAAAAAGTTTTTTATTTTCATTATTGTTCTGGCGAAAAATCCCGCCAAGGCAAATTTTTCAATATTTGTATATTTGTTTTAAGCGCACTTTTTTTAAACTTTTGTTACCTATTATTTTAGATCAACATAGTATGATAGAAAAAATAACAAATAATACATTCAACACGGAGGAGCTTAATCTTAATAGTACTGACAAAATTAAAGAGAAGCTGGATTTTTACAGAAGTCTTTTTGGTAAGACACATGACCTAAATGCAAATGAATTTGAAAATCTCAAAAAAGATATAGCCACATTTTTCACCTTAAAACCCGGCATTTATACAGAAGACGCACCGAAACAACTTGTTAGAATATCAAATAATAATCGAATACTAAAAGCCCAAGGAAAGGAGCTTAGTTATCTCACAGACATATCTCAACTTCTTGCTCCGCCAACAAAGTATTGTAATTTTGGACGCTGTAACATACCAAATTATCAAGTTTTGTATTGTTCCATGAATGAGGCCGGTGCATATTGGGAAACAAGACCAAAAAAAGGAGATGTAATAACACTTTCCCATTTTGAATTAAAACAAGATGCAAAAGTAATATGCCATGTTATCAAAAAGGAGAAA
>JAYVZR010000406.1:0-3592 GCA_043783135.1 Ferruginibacter sp.
GCAAACAATAAAGGCCTGATTATTTTATTTTGCTTTGGCAAAATACCCCTCATACCTTTTATACCTGTACCCCTGAAAAAATTCATCAGCACCGTTTCAATATTATCATCTGCATGATGTGCTGTTACAATATAATTAAAATCATTTTCAATACGCATTTCTTCAAACCATTTATAGCGCAAGTCCCGGGCTGTTTCTTCAATAGATTTTTTTGTTGTTGCTGCAATACCAACTGTATCAAAATTTTTTATAAAAACCTGCGCACCATATTTTTCTCCAAGGCTTCCAACAAATTGTTCATCTCTTTCACTCTCTTCTCCTCTTAATTGAAAATTGCAATGGGCAATTACAAAATTGTAACCAGCCTGTTTGCATAAATAACACAACACAACAGAATCTGCACCACCGCTAACAGCCAGCAGCAATTTATCTTTCGGTTGAAAAAGATTCTCCTTTTTAATGAACGCTATAAATTTCTCAAAAAGCCCCATAAAATTTATGTATGATGTACGATGTTCAGATGTATGATTTTTTGGCTTTTGCTTTCCGCCTTAAGCTTTTAGCCTTCGGCTTTTCATAACTCAAAAACTATTCTTCCAAATCCTCCAACGCTCCCTGCAACTCATTATACGAATGGTTGTCCCCTGCTCTTTTTGCTTCTTCCATGCCCCTTTTATATATTCGAATCGCTCTGTCAAAATCTGCAACTCTTTCCAATAGCTTTCCTAAATGATAATAAGAACCCACATAAGTTGGTTCCCGCAATAAAATTTCATTGAATAATTTTCGGGCTTCTTCGTCATTGCCAACCTTGATATATTCCAGTGCCAGCGCATGTTGCAGAAAACTATCTTTCTCTGATGTTTTTAAATATTCCAGCAATTTTTCTATCCGGCCCATGTATCAATAATTTTTTATGTTTTTTATTTAATTTATTCAGAACAACGCTTATCTTTGTTATTAGTTGCATAAACAACTTTATTTTATAACCCCTGCCTTTCTTTAACAGAATTAATGACGGGAGGAGAAAAAGAACTTGCATGAAAATCTTAATCTGTATCAGTAAAACACCTGATACCACCGCAAAAATAGCCTTCGCAGATAACAATACGAAATTCGCTGCAGATGGGGTACAATGGATCATTAATCCTTACGACGAATGGTATGCCCTGGTAAGGGCCATTGAATTAAAAGAAGCAGATGCTGCAACTGTAATTCACCTCGTTACTGTTGGCTTGGCAGACTGCGATCCCATTATCCGTAAAGCATTGGCATTGGGTGGCGATGAAGCCATACGTATCAATGCGGGTAGCCATGACAGTTATTATATTGCTTCTCAAATTGCCAACGTTGTAAAAGAAGGTAATTACGACCTGGTTTTTACCGGTAAAGAAACCATTGATTATAACGGTTCTTCTATTGGAGGCATGGTTGCGGAATTACTTGACCTTCCATATGTTTCACTCGCAACCAAATTTACACTTACAGGAACAAGCGCTGAAATCATCAGGGAAATTGAGGGTGGCGAAGAAACAGATACCGTGCAACTACCCGTTGTGGTGAGTTGCCAAAAAGGAATGGCAGAACAACGCATCCCCAACATGAAAGGTATTATGGGTGCAAGAAGCAAACCTTTAAAAGTGGTAGAACCTTCTGCCGTTGATGCTTTCACCTCTATTGCGTCTTTTGATTTACCTCCTGCAAAGGCAGGTGTTAAATTAGTAAGCCCGGATAATCCCGAAGAGCTTGTAAGGTTGCTGCATGAAGAAGCGAAGGTTATTTAAGGTAATGGATAATTAGTTAATGGATAATTGATAATGTTTTATACTTTACTGTATAAATATTTTATTAACCCATTAATTATTTTTTTATGAAAGAGAATATACTAAAAGTAAAAAGCTTTGAATTTGCTATTAGAATTGTGAATCTATACAAATTCCTGAAAAAAGAACATGGGGAATATATTTTATCACAGCAATTAATAAGAAGCGGAACATCTATAGGTGCGATTGTAAGAGAAGCAGAACACGCAGAAAGTGCCAAAGATTTTATACATAAGCTGAGTATAGGGTTAAAGGAAGCCAATGAATCAAAATACTGGTTGGATTTATTGGCAGCTACTGATTTTATTACGAATAAAATCTACGAGTCATTAAATAAAGATTGCGAAGAATTATTAAAATTGCTGATTTCCAGTGTAAAAACCAGTAAACTAAAAGTTGAATAAATTATCAATTATCCATTAAAAAATTATCAATTATTATGAGCGTTTTAATTTTTTTAGACCAGGCTGATGGCCATATTAAAAAGTCGGCATTGGAAGCTGCATGTTACGGCGCTGCAATAGCAAAACAAACGGGTACTGTTGCGGAAGCAATTGTATTGGGAAGCGTAAATGATGATCTTGCTGCTATTGGGCAATATGGTATTACAAAAGTGCATACCATAAACAACGATGCACTTAATCATGTAGATACACAGGTGTTTACTAAAATTATTACAGATGCTGCTATCGCTACCGGGGCAACTGTTATTATATTTTCAAACAATTTTAATGGTAAAGCCATTGCGCCAAGGTTAAGTGTGCGGTTAAAGGCGGGCCTTGTTTCTGGTGCTGTGGCATTACCGGATACCAGCAATGGTTTTATTGTAAAAAAGAATGTATTTAGTGGTAAGGCTTTCGCCAATGTTGCCATCAATACCGCTATTAAAATTATTTCACTAAATCCAAATTCGTTTTCTGTAGTAACAGCAGAAGGTACCGCAGAAGTGGCTGCTTTTGCTGCCACTGTGGATGCTGCAAAAGTAGCCGTAACCAATACCAATAAAATTGTGGGTGAAGTACCTTTAAGTGAAGCTGAAATTGTAATCAGTGGCGGCCGTGGCTTAAAGGGACCTGAAAACTGGGCCTTGGTTACTGACCTCGCAAAATTGTTAGGTGCCGCAACGGCTTGTAGCCGTCCCGTGGCAGATATTGGCTGGCGGCCACACCATGAGCATGTTGGCCAAACAGGTCTTGCCATTGCACCCAACCTTTATTTTGCCATTGGTATTTCCGGTGCTATTCAGCATTTGGCTGGTGTAAACAGAAGCAAAACAATTGTTGTAATCAACAAAGACCCTGAAGCACCTTTCTTTAAAGCGGCAGATTACGGTATTGTAGGTGATGCTTTTGAAGTGATGCCAAAGATTATTGAAGCCGTGAAGAAGATGAAAGGGTCGGCATAAAAATATTTAGTATTTATTAAAAGTCTTTCAATTGAGTTTGAAAGACTTTTGTTTTTTATATTTGCCATTGGAAGTCAATATACTTCTTCCACCTTGATGCATTAGAATATGAAGAAAATAGAATTAGAAATAGTAGCCCTTTCGCACAGCATTACACAAACGCACTCTTATGCAGTAGTATTGGGCGAAGTAAACGGCTTACGCAGATTGCCGATAGTAATAGGTGGTTTTGAGGCACAGGCTATTGCAGTAGCCCTTGAACGCATGAGCCCAAGCAGGCCACTTACACACGACCTGATGAAAAATTTTATGATGGCCTTTAATGTAGAATTACACGAGGTAGTGATAAACGATTTACAGGAAG
>JAYVZR010000407.1:0-3579 GCA_043783135.1 Ferruginibacter sp.
ATAAGATGTTGGTTACTCATCTGCAAATACATTGCAGCAGCTTACTGGAATTTTTTTGCCCCAAAATTAAAAATGACTTTTTGAGGGACGACTATTTAGCTGCTGAAAAATGATGCCTGGTGTTTGTTAATTGATACAATAAAAAATCCCCTCCGAAAATGAAGGGGATTTTATTATTTTGAAATGCGATTATATTAGTAACCTCCCATTCCACCCATGTCAGGAGCGCCATGGCTATGGCCTGCTTCTTCTTTAGGCCTGTCGGCTATTACACATTCTGTTGTTAACAACATACCTGCAATAGAGGCTGCATTTTCCAATGCTATACGGGCAACTTTTGTTGGATCAATTACACCGGCTTTGAATAAGTTTTCATACACTTCAGTACGGGCATTGAAACCATAATCGGCCTCGCCTTCTTTAATTGTTTGTACTACAATTGAACCTTCTATTCCGGAGTTGGCAACTATCTGGCGCAATGGTTCTTCAATGGCACGCTTAACAATGGCAATACCTGTTGTTTCATCAGCATTTAATGCGCCTTTTAATTTTTCCAAACCTGCAATAGCACGAATGTAAGCAACACCACCACCTGGTACAATACCTTCTTCAACCGCTGCTCTTGTTGCATGTAATGCATCATCAACACGGTCTTTCTTTTCTTTCATTTCCAGTTCGGTAGCAGCACCAACATATAATACAGCTACACCGCCAGCCAATTTAGCCAAACGTTCCTGTAATTTTTCTTTATCGTAGTCTGAAGTTGTATTTTCTACCTGTGCTTTAATTTGATTAACACGGCCAACGATTTCTGATTTTTTACCCTTGCCACCAACAATAACGGTATTGTCTTTGTCAATTGTAATAGAAGCAGCCTGGCCAAGTGAAGTTAATTCTACACCTTCCAGTTTGTTTCCCAATTCTTCGCTGATAACTGTACCGCCGGTTAAAACAGCAAGGTCAGTCAACATTTCTTTTCTTCTGTCGCCAAAGCCTGGTGCTTTTACCGCAGCAACTTTAATGGTACCACGTAATTTGTTTACTACCAGTGTTGCCAGGGCTTCACCATCCAGGTCTTCTGCAATAATCATTAACGGACGGCCGCTTTGTGCTACTTTTTCCAAAATACTAAGGATATCTTTCATAGCAGATATCTTTTTATCGTAGATAAGTATATATGGTGCCTGCAATTCTGCCTGCATCTTTTCGCTGTTGGTAACAAAGTATGGAGAAATATATCCCCTGTCAAATTGCATACCTTCTACTACGTCAACTGTAGTATCGGTGCCTTTTGCTTCTTCAACAGTTATAACACCTTCTTTACCTACTTTAGCCATTGCCAGTGCAATCAGCTTACCGATTTCATTATCATTGTTGGCAGAAATAGTAGCAACCTGCTCAATCATTTTGCTGTTGTTACCAACATCTTTTTTCTGAGCTACCAGGCTTTCTACAACTGATCTTACCGCTTTGTCAATACCACGTTTCAAATCCATAGGGTTTGCACCTGCAGCAACCATCTTTAAACCTTCGCTGATAATACTTTGCGCCAAAACAGTTGCAGTAGTAGTACCGTCACCGGCAAGATCTGCAGTTTTAGAAGCTACTTCTTTAACCATTTGTGCACCCATATTTTCAATAGGGTCTTCCAGTTCAATTTCTTTTGCCACTGTAACACCATCTTTAGTTACCTGTGGTGCACCAAACTTTTTTTCAATAACTACATTACGGCCTTTTGGCCCTAAGGTTACTTTAACTGCATTAGCTAAAGTATCTACGCCCTTTTTCATTTTGTTACGGGCTTCTATATCGAAGAATATCATTTTTGCCATATAATTAGTTGCCCCTATCCCTAGGGGGATCAGATTCTGCGGGGCATTGCAGATTTTATTTTTAATGAATTAAATATAAAAGAACTTTTTTTATAACGACACCCTTTTTGGGGATGAGGAGCTATACAATTGCCAAAATATCGCTCTCTCTCATTATCAGGTATTCGATACCTTCGAAAGTGATTTCGGTGCCTGCATATTTACCATATAAAACAGCGTCCCCTGCTTTAACGGTAACGGGTTCGTCCTTTTTACCCGGGCCTGCTGCCAATACTACACCACGCTGTGGTTTTTCTTTTGCCGTATCCGGAATAATAATGCCTCCTGCAGATTTTTCTTCCGCAGCTGCTGGTTGCACAATCACCCTGTCGTGTAGGGGGGTAATGTTTAACTTCTTCGCCATAATTGTATTGATTTTGATTTGATTAAATTAAATGCCTTTAATAATGGGCAAAACATGTACACCAATTTTATACCAAAATGCAATACTGGCATACTTGTCAGTTTTAATGGAATGGCTGTCAGTAAATGTCAAGTTATGGCAGTCAACTTTTCATTTTGCCACAGATTCTAATTAAGCTATGGGGGCAATAAGACCAGCCTTATTCGCTGATAGAAATATTTTATTGCCATTAAATAACAGAACAGGCCTTGCCAAATTTTAATCCCCTAAATTTGCCATCCATAAAAGTTCTTTTAGAATGATCAGCAGAAGAAATATCCGGGTTAAAGTAATGCAAAGCCTTTATACTTTAGATAGTATGGGCAACGATGTAAAACCAGCCGAGGCCGTAAGCCTTTTAAGAAAGCAGATTGACCAAAGCCGCCGGTTATTTGTTTACCTGGTTTTCTTTTTAACAGAAGTTGCCCGTTATGCAGAAAAAGATGCCCTAAAAAAAGCATCCAAGCACTTACCAACCAAGCAGGACCTGAATATAAATACCAAAATTACCGGTAATGAGTTGCTATGGAAAATAGTGGAAGAAGCTGGGTATGTTGCTGCCTGTAAGGAAACAAAGCCCCAATTACTGGTTGATGAAGAACTATTAAAAAAAACCTACCAGGCTTTGGCGCAATCCGAAGAATACATAGACTATATTACCCTTCAAAACAGGGATAAAAAGGGTGAAAAAGATATACTTGAGTTTATTTTCACCAACCTGATGCTGCCAAATGAAAACTTTATCAGCCATGTGGAAGAGCATTTTATTAACTGGGACGACGATGCCGAAATGATGAATGTACTGATGCTGAATTTTTTACAAAAGCCGGGCAGTTTTAATTTTAATGAATTTGTAAGTAAAGAAAAATGGGATTTTGCAAAGGGGCTTTTAGAAACTACCATTGAAAAGAAAGAAGTAAGTATGGAACTGCTAAAGCCTAAATTAAAAAACTGGGATGCAGACCGCATAGCCTCGCTGGACCTGATTATTATTGAAATGGGCATTTCGGAATTTTTGTTTTTTGAAACCATTCCAACAAGGGTTACCATCAATGAATATATCGATCTTGCAAAAGATTATAGTACCCCACAAAGCGGCCAGTTTATCAATGGTATTTTAGACAATATCCACAAAGAACTTATTGCAGAAGGAAAGATAAATAAAAAGACTTTTAAGAACAGCACGCTTTAATGGGGATAATTTTTTAACCTGCCTGCCGGCAGCTACGGTGTGGACACAAAAATAGGGTAGTTTTGTATAAAAAGATGGATGGGTCAAGTCATAAACCAAACTACGAAAATGTT
>JAYVZR010000408.1:0-3565 GCA_043783135.1 Ferruginibacter sp.
CAGCCCCCATTTTTTCACCGGTTCTGCCTGTATTGTTATGCTTTGCCATTATCAAATATAAAATAACTGCGGCATGTTACCATTTTCGGGTCAAATTCAAATTGTTGCAGCAACAAGTGGTTGGTGGAGACACCAACCACGGCTCAGGCTCGGCAGGTGGCCACACCGGCCGAGCCTGAGCAACAATTTGAATTGCACCCTTTTTTCTAAAATATTGCCTTCACGATTTTATTGCTTATTTTTACGGCTGTTAAATTATTAAAATGAAAAATGACAAATCGATTGCAGTAAGTTTTATACTGCTTGTTTTAATGGTTTCCTTATACAGGATAATTCCTGGAAGGCCATTAGGCTTTGCCCCCCAGATAGCTATGGCGCTGTTTGCAGGCAGTGTTGTAAAAGATAAAAAATCCGCTTTTTTATTGCCACTGTTATCAATGCTGATTTCAGATGTTATTTATCAGGTTTTGTTTCAATTCAAGTTATCGGCTGTGCCAGGGTTTTATAGCGGACAAGTAACAAATTATATATTGTTTGTGCTATTAACGGTTGTAGGTTTTGCAATAAAGAAAACAAATATGGTACATATTATTGCAGGCTCTTTAGCAGGCGCTACCATTTATTTCCTGCTGTCTAACTTTACTGTTTGGATTGGCGGAGGCTTAGATATTACCAACCAGCCTTATCCGAAAACGATGACGGGCCTGTTGCATTGTTATTCTGAAGCAATTCCTTTTTACCAGGGAAGCCTTTATGCAACATTTATTTTTAGCGGCATTTTATTTGGAGGGTATTTTATTTTTACACAATATTTTATGCAGAAGCCACAGGTTGCCCAAGTTTAATTTTTTAGATATTTATAAAAAGGCCACTAATTATTGTAGTGGCTTTTTTGTGTAAGCGTATTTTTGAATCCAGTACTATGTTATGAATAAAACGACCATTGACTATCGACTATTGCCCATTGCCCATTACACTTAACCTAATACCATTATGTATACCAACAATATTTTTCAATCTTTAATTGCTTCATACCCTTCATCCACCAGAAGGTTTTTTCCATCGGCTGCTGCTGTTGCTAATTCGTCGCAACGGTTATTTAAAGCATTGGTAGCATGCCCTTTTACCCATACAAAATTGACGTTGAAATTTTTAGCCAGCTCATGGTAATGTTTCCAAAGATCTTTATTTTTTTTGCCACCTTTAAAATCAGTTTTTATCCAGTTTTTTAACCATCCTTTTTCAACAGCATTTACTACATATTGGCTGTCGGAAAAAACGGTTACAGGTAATTCATTTCTTTTGATGGCTTCCAGTCCGGATATTACAGCTAACAGCTCCATGCGGTTATTGGTTGTTAGCCTGTAACCCTGCGATAATTCTTTGCGGTGGTTACCAAAAAGTAAAACGGCTCCATAGCCGCCCGGGCCGGGGTTTCCTCTTGAAGAGCCATCTGTATACAATTGTATTTTATTTTGCATTGATATTTAGAATAAGGAGGTAAGGATAAAATAATTGTAAAAAGCATTTGCTCATATATTTCTGCATCTGCATGGTGGATTATTAAAAGAAGTAAACTTATACCTGTAAAATACCGGTTTTAAATTCTTCTATATGTTTATTATGGTTTGCAGCTGCAATGCCTTCTGCAATTACCATTCTTGTTTCAACAGGGTCAATAATTGCGTCTACCCATAACCGTGCAGCTGCATAATAAGGCGTTGTCTGTTGCTGGTAGCGTTGTATTATTTCATTCAGCAGGGCCTCTTCATCTTTTGGTAAAATTGTTTTGCCTTGTGCTTTTAGTGAAGCTACCTGTATCTGTAATAAAGTTTTTGCTGCCTGTTCACCACCCATTACCGCAATTTTTGCTGTAGGCCATGCATATATAAAACGGGGGTCGTATGCTTTACCACACATGGCATAATTACCGGCACCAAAACTATTGCCCACAATAATGGTAATTTTTGGTACAACAGAATTGGCCACAGCATTTACCATTTTAGCGCCATCCTTTATAATGCCGGAGTGTTCGCTGCGGCTACCCACCATAAAGCCTGTTACATCCTGCAAAAAAACCAGGGGTATTTTTTTTTGATTGCAGTTCATAATAAAACGTGCTGCTTTATCAGCACTATCATTATAAATAACGCCGCCCAATTGCATTTCGCCTTTTTTATTTTTTACTATCAGGCGCTGGTTGGCAACAATACCCACGGCCCATCCTTCAATGCGTGCATAACCACAAATAATTGTTTTGCCATAGTCTTCTTTAAACTGGTCAAAGCTGTCTGCATCAGTTATGCATTCAATCAGCTTTACCATATCGTATGGTTTTGTATTGCCCTCACTCATGATACCATAAATAGCTGCGGCTTCATTTTTTGGTGCAATAGCCGCTATCCTGTCGAAACCTGCATTATCTTCCTTACCCAATTTGCTGATTATTTTTTTTATATGGTCAAGGCATTCCTGCTCTGTTTTAAATTTATAGTCTGCAATACCACTTATTTCTGTATGGGTTACCGCACCACCCAATGTTTCATTATCTACCTCTTCGCCAATAGCCGCCTTTACCAAATATGGCCCGGCTAAATAGATGGAGCCATTGCCTTCTACCATTAATGTTTCATCGCTCATAATTGGCAGGTAAGCACCGCCAGCTACACAAGCCCCCATTACTGCTGCTATTTGCGTAATGCCCATCGCACTCATTTTAGCATTGTTTCTAAAGATGCGGCCAAAATGTTCTTTATCAGGAAAAATATCTTCCTGCATGGGTAAATAAACCCCGGCACTATCTACCAGGTAAATAACCGGCAACCTGTTTTCCATGGCAATTTCCTGCATGCGTAAATTTTTCTTTCCTGTTATCGGAAACCAGGCACCTGCTTTTACAGTTTGATCGTTGGCAATTATAATGCATTGCCGTCCGCTAACATAACCAACACCACTTACAGTTCCACCTGCCGGGCATCCTCCCTGGTCCTCGTACATTTCGTAACCGGCAAAAGCACCAATTTCAACAAAAGGTTTGCCTTTGTCACGGAGGTAATCAATTCTTTCTCTTGGCGTAAGTTTATTTCTTTCTTTCTGTTTTTGAATGGCTTTTTTTCCGCCACCTTCGTAGATGGTTTCCAACCGCTGCCTTACATGGCTGTAAGCCAGTTTCATGGCATCTTCGTTTTTGTTGAAAGTTAAATCCATAATGATATAGTTTTGCCACTAAGGCAATGAAGCACTAAGTTATTGAAATGTTTGCTTGTTTTTAACAGCTGTTCCAATAGCGGCAGTTTTAAAAATACCGTACCCGATTTTTTTTTTCATCATGAATTGTAATATTCTTATTATTAGAGTATAAATATTTCATTATTTTAAAAACTGAATGCAGATGGAATAATTGATGATGCATCACCCATCGGCGGGAGTGTATTATAAAAAGAAGAAACGCCTATTCATCTTCCAGGCGCAATGCTGTAGCGTTAGGTTCAGGAATGATGGCGGGTGGGGTGAGGCAGGTTTTCTGTGTCAGGCAGTTACTCATATTCGGGCAGTGTACTTTTAA
>JAYVZR010000409.1:0-3563 GCA_043783135.1 Ferruginibacter sp.
CATACATGTTTTATATAAACTGGCAATTAACGCTTGTTTGTTTAGCTCCTTTTCCCGCATTAATTATTGCCACATATTATTTTAAGGAAAGTGTAAACAGGTCTTTTATACGCGTACGCAATGCAGTAGCACAATTAAATGCATTTGTTCAGGAACATATTACAGGTATGGGAATTGTACAGGCTTTCGCCGCAGAACAAAGGGAGTTTCAGAAATTCAACAACATCAATAAAGAACACAGAAATGCCAATGTAAGATCAATTTTTGCTTATTCTGTTTTTTTTCCTGTAGTCGAATTAGTGTCTGCTTTATCTGTTGGCCTATTAGTGTGGTGGGCGGCCAAGCAATCACTATTATTAACCGATGTAAATAAATCTGAAATTGTTGGTGTTATAACTTCTTTTATTTTATGTTTGAATTTATTGTTTCGCCCGCTTAGAGTTATTGCAGATAAATTCAATGTACTGCAAATGGGTATGATTGCCAGTGAAAGGGTTTTTAAGGTATTGGATAATAATGATGTTACCAATCAAGATGCTGAAGAAAATGACAAAGCTTTAAAACCAATTACAGGTAAAATAGAATTTAATAAAGTATGTTTTGCCTATAATCATGACAATTACGTTCTTAAAAATATTTCTTTCAACATCAATGCAGGAGAAACACTGGCTATTGTTGGTAATACCGGCAGTGGAAAAACTTCCATTATCAGCCTGGTTAACCGGTTGTACCATATTCAAAAAGGCACAATAAAAATAGATGATATTAACATCGAATCATACAATCTTTTTTACCTGCGCAGTAAAATTGCCGTTGTTTTACAGGATGTATTTTTATTTAGCAGTTCCGTATACGACAATGTTACCCTACGCAATAATAATATAAAAAAGGAACAGGTAATTGAAGCCTGCAAATTGATAGGCATACACGATTTTATACTACAATTACCAGGCGGGTATGATTATAATGTAATGGAACGTGGCGCAACATTATCCTTAGGTCAGCGCCAGCTATTGTCTTTTGCACGGGCATTATTATATGACCCTGCAATATTGATTTTAGATGAAGCCACTTCTTCAGTTGATACAGAAAGCGAGCAATTAATTCAACATGCAATTGATACATTAATCACCGGTCGCACATCTATTATAATTGCTCACCGGCTATCTACCATTCGTAAAGCAAATAAAATTATTGTATTAGATAAAGGCGAAATAATGGAAATAGGTTCTCATAGTGAACTAATTGCCAAACAGGGGTTTTATTTCAAATTGCATAAACTGCAATTTGAAAAGCAAGAAGTAACTAATTCCGCAGTTTGATTTTACCCAAATATTTTAGTAAATTGCAGAATGCATTCTTCAGATGAAAATAAAATATCTTTAAACGGTAATATTTTAAATGAGCCAACTGCCGATTACGAAAAGTCAGAGATGAATTTATTAAGGGAAGCTTTAAATCGTTCCTATACCGAACGTTTTTTAATGGCCACAAGATTATATAAAATTCAAGCTACACTTAACAGGGCAAAAATTACCCACAAGCCTTACAACCTAAATAAATAGTTATCGGTGATGGATATTTTTGATGAAGACATAATAAAATTTTGGAAATCTCTTCAGGAGAATAATGTTAAGTATATAATGGTAGGAGGCTTTGCAACTAATATCCATGGATATCAGCGATATACTGCCGATATGGATATTTGGATTGAAGATTCACTAATCAACAGAGCTAATTTAAGAAAGGCGTTTAGGGATGCAGAAATGGGCGATTACTTTATGATGGAAAGTATGCAATTTATTGCGGGTTGGACAGATTTTAGACTAAATAATGGACTTCAATTAGATATTATGGTTGATATGAAAGGTTTAGAAGGTTACACTTTTGATGAATGTTTTCAAATAGCTACCATTGCAGATATTGAAAATATTAAAATTCCTTTTTTACATATTAACCAATTAATTGCTAATAAAAAGGCAGTTAATCGAACTAAAGATCAAGTAGACGTTGTTGAACTTGAAAAAATAAAACTTCTTCGCAAAGAAATGGGACTTGACTAAAATTCAGGCTCAAAAATTGCTATAAAAATTCTCTTTTCTTCCTTCTGCATTTATCTGTTAAACCCTTATCTTTGCGCCAAATTTAAGGCACGATATGGCATTTAATAGCATCAAAACTATACTGGTATTGGTTTTAGCACAATATTGCTGGCAGTATCCTATAATGTAACTGGACAGGAAAATGAAACAAAAACAACACGAGAAAATGCCGAACATACTCAAGAAAAATTTAATGCCAAAAAAGTAATATTTGGCCATATCATGGATGCTCATGAATTTCATTTCTTTGAATATGAACGCAGCGATGGCCAAAAACGCCCAATATCAATTCCCCTGCCAGTTATATTATATTCACCACAAAAAGGGCTTTCCATTTTTATGTCTTCAGCTTTTGAACATGGACACAAAGAAGTAGACGGATATAAGTTAAATGAAGAAGGCAAAATCATACCAGTTGATGCCTCGGTACAAGTGTATAATTTTTCATTAACCCGTAATGTGGTACAAATGATATTGGCACTAACATTACTAACATGGTTAATGGTAAGTGTTGCAAAAACCTATAGTAAAGGACATGGTGTAACTACTGCGCCAAAAGGCAAGCAAAATCTTGTAGAAGTATTGGTGATTTTTATCAGGGATGAAGTTGCTAAACCAAATTTGGGGCATAAGGCCAACCAATACCTGCCTTATTTACTTACAGTTTTTTTCTTTATACTCATTAATAATTTAATAGGTTTAATACCTGGTACAGCTAATGTTACAGGTAATATTGCTTTTACAATTGTTTTGGGGCTTATTTCTTTTGTTGTAATAATGTTCAGTTCAAATAAGCATTATTGGGGACACATTTTTAATCCTCCCGGAGTGCCTGGTTTTGTAAAACCAATTTTGGTGCTGGTAGAATTTCTAAGTGTTTTCATTAAACCGTTTGCATTAATCATCAGGTTATTTGCCAATATGGTAGCAGGGCATATTATCATTATTTGTTTAATATCTTTAATTTTCATTTTTGGTGAAATAAATTCTGCTATTGGTTGGGTAGCTTCTCCGGTATCTATTGCATTTACAATATTTATTTATTTTATTGAAGTGTTGGTAGCTTTTTTACAGGCATTTATTTTTACAGTGCTTACAGCAGTATTTATTGGGCAGGCTTTTGAAGGCGGACATCATGAAGAAGAGCATCTTCGGGATGATGCAGTGATTATTTAATCGTTTATTTTTTTAATCATTATAAAACAGAAGTATGAGTTTAATGACCGTTTTTTTAGTAAGTGCAGGTCCTCTTGCTAACGCAGGTGGTGCTGTTGGTGACGGATTGGCAGCAATGGGCGCTGGTATCGGCATTGGCCAGATAGGTAAAGGTGCTGTAGAAGCAATTGCCCGTCAGCCCGAAGCCTCTAATGACATTCGTGCAAACATGATTCTTGCTGCTGCCCTTGTAGAGGGTGCTGCATTGTTTGCCATCATCATTGGTTTTCTTGCAATGGTACTGTA
>JAYVZR010000410.1:0-9514 GCA_043783135.1 Ferruginibacter sp.
TTTATACCAGAATGTATTTTATAAATACCCAATGCCTTTCCCACATTTCCGGGGCCCTTCGTTAATGTACTGCTAAGTTTTTCTTTACCGGCTCTTTCCAACATATTATTAATACCGTCCATGGGCTCTATAGCTCTTATTAAAACAGCATCCGGAATTTCTTTATCATTGGTTACTATATTAAACATTTGGTGAATGCCATAACAAATGTACACGTATGTTGTAGCTGGCTGTGCGTACATATGTTCATTGCGTTTGGTTCGCCTGCCTTCATAAGCATGCGAAGCTTTATCTGTAAAGCCAGCGTAAGCTTCTGTTTCAATAATTCGCCCGCTGGTCAATATGCCATCAAGGTTTGTAACGATGATTTTCCCTAATAAATCACGTGCAATCAGCACTACATTTTTACGTTTGTAAAATTCAATCGTTAATTTCTTCAACTTATCTGTACTTTTAAATACAAATTTAGTCAATCTCTTAAAGTGAATTTTTGCAGTACATGGTTTTTTGCGATGCAATAGCTGTAAAGAGATAAGGCTGAATATCCAATACAAAAGCTGGTATAATCAATAACTATGAATAATTAATTATGTTTAAAGATATCATTATAGCCATACAATCCTATCTGGAAGCTCACCGCTTTATTGTAAAGCACCGTTTATGGAAATGGATTTTTATACCGGGTATATTATATGCCATTTTATTTAGTGTAGGCATTTATTTTTTTTGGATCAGCAGCGGCCAGGCGATTGATTATTTTTTATCTGTTACCGGAGTAAAAAACTGGACACTTGAAGGAAGCTGGCTTAAATTTCTTTTTATTTTTGGCCAGGTAATTTTGCAGCTGGTATTGCTGCTTTTTTATTTTTCTTTATTTAAATATCTTTTTTTAATTATCGGCTCTCCCCTATTTGCTTATTTAAGCGAAAAAACAGAAGCTATTATGGAAGGCAGGGATTTTCCGGTAAGCTTTGTACAATTATTAAAAGATATTGTACGTGGTATAAAATTAGCTTTGCGAAATACTTTGTGGCAAACAATATATACTTTATCTATTTTAATATTATCCTTTATTCCTTTTGCAGGATGGTTTACGCCATTGATAGCATTGATAATAGAATGTTATTTCCTGGGTTTTGCAATGCTGGATTACAGTTGCGAAAGAAATAAATTATCCCCCGCACAAAGTATTGAATTTATCGGCAAGCATAAAGGCCTTGCCGTTGGCAATGGAATAGTTTTTTACCTTATGCACATGATTATTTTTGTTGGTTGGGTATTTGCACCCAGCTATGCTGTTATTGCTGCTACCATAAGTTTTTATAAAACAAAGCCTGCTAAATTATGAGTTCTGTTGTTTATTTAATTCCTTCTGTATTGGATGAATTGGCCATTAATACAATACCACTTTATATTATAGATGCTGTAAAAAATTGCCAGGTAATTTTTGCAGAAAACGAACGCACTGCAAGGCGCTTTTTAAAAAGCATTTGTAAAGAAATTATCATTGATGATTATGAATGGTTCACCATACACAAGGCAGAAGAAGAGCAAAAAAATAGTTTCAGGCAGAAGATAAAAGATAAAAAAAATATTGCCATTATTAGTGAAGCCGGCTGCCCTGGTATTGCAGACCCGGGACAAATATTAATTGACATTGCCCAACAAATGGATATTACTGTAAAGCCCCTGGTGGGCCCAAGTTCCATACTGCTGGCATTGATGGCAAGTGGTATGAACGGGCAACATTTTGAATTTGTCGGTTACCTGCCAATTGACAATGGCGAAAGAATTAAGAGCATAAAGGAGCTGGAGGATTTATCACAAAAAAAACGCAGCACCATTATTTTTATTGAAACACCTTATCGTAATAATCAGCTAATTGAAACGCTTTTAAAAACCTGCAGGCCAACCACTAAAATTTGTATAGCAGCGGAACTAACCGGGCCAAACGAATACGTAAAAACCAAAACAGTAGCCGATTGGAAAAATGAAAAACCCGACTTTCATAAAAAGCCGGTTATATTTTTATTGAGTTCTTTTTAACAATTATTGGTCTATTGTAACTTCGTAAACAATGTATTGAGTATCTCCTCGCCAGGGTAATGTGCCATTTTTTTGATTATACCTCACTTTTACCCTTTTACCTTCACAATTCTCAAGTACATGCGCAATGCTGTCACTTGCAACAGAAAAAGGGAATTCTTTCGAAGTTAATGTAATATTATTGTCGGTTGTTGACAGGCTTATAAGCAGGTACCCTTCCCATGTTTTAAAAACATTTCCTTTGTAAGATATTTTTTGCATTTTTCCACCCTGGACGCCATTACTATATGTATAATAATATTTCCACCAAAAAATAAATGCCAATACCACAATTGCTATTAAGGTTAGCCACCGGATAAATTTAATAAAGCCATTGGCTTTTTTGGGTTGTAATGCTGCTGGTCTATTATTTTCCATTTTTGTTTTGTTTACAAGTTAATTTAATCCATAATTATCTACCAAATAAATTAATGCCGCCATATTAATAGCTCCAAGGTTCAATTCTCTTTTACTAACATTTTCGAATACATCTGTGGCTGCATGGTGTACATCAAAATAACGTTGGCTATCCGGCATCAACCCAGCCATGGCTGCGCCAACCTTTTTTAATGGCCCAACGTCAGCACCACTATAACCAACAGAAAAATCATATACACCATAAGGATAAAATAAATTTTTCCATTGCTGTATTTTAATAACCTGTGCCCCATTCATTTCAAGACTGAATCCACGTGGCGTAAATCCGCCTGCATCACTTTCTAAAGCAAACAAATGCGTTTCCTTATTTTTCTCGGCAAGCTCAAGGTATTTTTCTCCACCCCTTCCTCCGTTCTCTTCATTCATAAACATTACCGCACGAATGGTTCTTTTAGGCCGTATCCCTGTTGCCTTTAATACCCTTAACACTTCAATGCTTTGTGTTGCCCCTGCGCCGTCATCCTGCGCACCTTCTGCAAGGTCCCAGCTATCTAAATGCCCGCCAACAGTAATTATTTCCCTGGGGAATTCGCTACCGGTTATTTCACCCACTACATTATACGAAATAACATCTGCAAGCATAGTGCTGGTGTTGGTGAAAGAAGCAGTCAAAGGCATTTTTAGTTTTAATTGTTTGCTCAGCCATTCAGCGTCATTAGTACTGATTGCTACAGCAGGAATTTTTGGGAAGGAATCGTTATACTGTGTTGCCCCTGTATGAGGATAGTCATCGAGATTACTTGCCAATGAACGAACCATTACACCAACTGCGCCATAGGCTGCAGCTTTTGATGGTCCTACCCTTCGGGCAACACCACTTGTACTATAAGCTTTAAATGTTTGTATAAAAGCAGGGTTCATGGCAAAATTAAAAAACACAATTTTTCCTTTAATAATGGCAGCTCCTAACTCATCCAGTTCTTTAATACTTTTTACTTCAACTACACCCGCAGTAACGCCTTTTTTTCCAGTTCCTTCTGAGTTACCCAAAGCACATAAGTGCAGATCATATCTATGCATATTGCCAACCTGCACGTATCCTTTCTCTTTTTCGCCACGTATCCAATGCGGTACCATACAGGCTTGCAGGTAAACAGTATCTGCACCGGCTTCCTTTAACATTTTAGCTGTGGCTTTTACTGCCTTTTGTGCCTGCAGCGAACCGCTTAACCTGTGGCCTATTTTTTTACAGAGGTAGCGCAGGTTTTGATAAGCCGTTCCATTAATTAAAACATCATCGGCTATTTTTCTAATGATTATAGAATCGCCATTTTGGGCTTTAACTCCCAAAGAAAATAAGCAACCAAAAACAATAAGTATACTTTTTTGTATCATAATTATATTTAAGTAAACAAACTTACCAATTTAAATGTAAAATCTAAATGTAAAGATGCTATGAATAATTAATTGCTAAATTGCACCCGTTATTGGGATAATACTTTCTTTTTAAAAATACAGATCATGAACATTGCGATTGTTTGTTACCCTACTTTTGGAGGTAGTGGAGTGTTGGCAACAGAGTTGGGAAAAGCATTGGCAGACAAGGGGCATAATATTCATTTTATTACTTATCAGCAACCGGTAAGGTTAAGTCATTTTCACACAAATATTTTTTATCACGAAGTTAGGGTACCCACTTATCCTTTGTTTGATTACCCACCCTATGAAACTGCCCTTGCCAGTACCATGGTAGATGTTATTACCAATAATAACATACAGTTGCTGCATGTACATTATGCTATACCACATGCTTCTGCGGCTTATATGGCCAAACAAATACTGGCTAAAGAAGGTAAACACATTCCTGTAATTACTACCTTACACGGTACAGATATTACACTCGTAGGAAGGGATAAAACCTATCGCCCTGTAGTAACTTTTTCGATGAATGAAAGTGATATTCTTACAGCCGTTTCAAATAATCTTAAAGAAGAGACGTATAAAAATTTTGACATCAGAAAAAGCATTGAGGTTATTCACAACTTTGTAGACGTAAAGCGGTTTAACAGAAAACCCGTTGATGCTTTTAAAAAGCTAATTGCACCTAATGATGAAAAAATAATTGTTCATGCAAGTAATTTCAGAAAAGTTAAAAGAGTAGAAGATGTAGTAAACACTTTTTTACTGATAAATGAAAAAATACCTTCCAAGCTGTTATTATTGGGTGATGGGCCTGAACGTAGTTCAATTGAAGGTTTAGCAAGAAATAGTAATGCAAGTGATGCTATTAAATTTTTAGGCAAGCAGGAGCAAATGGAAGATATATTACCTATTGCGGATTTATTTTTACTAACCAGCGAATATGAAAGCTTCGGGCTTGCTGCACTTGAAGCAATGGCTGCTGAAGTACCTGTAATAGCGACCAACGCAGGGGGCTTGCCTGAAATAATAATTAATGGGGATTGTGGTTATATGAGTGATGTGGGTGATGTAAATAGTATGAGCAATAATGCCATACTTATTTTAAAAGATAAAGAAACACATAAACGTTTTAAAGTAAATGCACTGGAACAGGCTAAAAAATTTGATATTGGAAATATCGTACCGCAGTATGAAGAATTATACAAACGCCTGATTTAATTATTAACGGCGCCGTAACCATTGTTCAGGGTTTACTTCACTTTTTTCGTTGCTAATGATTAGATCCATAGCCCCAATACCATCTAAATTAGCTGCAACTTTTCCGATTACCTGGCCTGTCTGCACCTTTTGTCCCTTATTTAAATTTACACCCGTTAAATTACTATACCCAGTAAAATAACTCCCGTGTTTTACAACTACCATTTGTACGTCGTCATAATTATTTACCAATACCACTTCGCCACCAAAAATTATTTTTACAGGGGTGCCTATTTCACAGCCAATAGAAATCCCTTCGCTTACAATTACAATATCACCCACTTTATTAGAACCATAATGTAATAAAGGGTATCCTTTATCAACCGGCCATGGAAGGATGCCCTTGTTTTTTATAAAGTTGTCGTTTAAAGCTATATCCGCATTGGTATTCAGTAATACACTTCCCTGGGTAACAGGCGCTGTAGTTTCTTTTTTATGTACTTTTGTTATAGTCTTTGTTGCTGCAACGTCAGTAGTATTCTCTGTAGTATTTTTTGATGCTTTCAATTCAGCATCCTTTATTTTTTTATCTGCTGCTGCTTTAGCTGCTGTTTCTCTTTTAGCTTCTTCAACTGCTCTTCTAATAGCTGCTGTAATGGCATTGCTAACTTTTTTCATTTGTTTTTTCTTGGCAGCTACCTGGTTATTTAATTCTTTGCCTTGTGCTTTTAACTGTTTAACTACCTCATTCTTTTCTTCCTGCTGTGTTTGCAATATATCAGCTTCTTTTCCCTGTATTTGCAATACTGCACTTTTCTTTTGCTTATTGCCGCTTAGTTCATCAATCCGGCTTCTCAATAACTGCTGCGTGCGTAAAATATTTTCGCCCTGCATCTCCCGATAATTTCTATAACTTTTTAAATACGTAATTCTTTTAATGGCATCATTAAAGCTGGAAGCGGAAAATATGAAGTTTAAAAAATCTGAATTACTCCTGTTTTTATAAGAATAAATCATGCTTTTGGCATATTCCTGCTTGAGTGTATCAAGCAGCAGCTGCATTTTATTTATGTCATGCTGAGATTTATAAATAGTGTTATTCAGTAAATTAATGTCCCTGTTTATATTATCTATTATGTTTTCCTGTAAACTTAATTTCTTGTTAATTAATGCAAGGGAGCTGATATTTTCTTTTGTAGTTTTTTTATTTTTATTAAGCAAAGCCTGTGTTTCTTCTATCTCCCGCTTTAATTGCTGGCGTTGTTTTTCCAAGTCCTGTTGTTCGTTGGTAGCAGGAACCTGGGCAAAACTATTTATACTAAAAATAAAAACTGAAAGAAAGGTTACAACAATTTTAATCATGTGCTGAATTTACTGGATAAACAAAAATACATTCAGTAAGCATAACAAGCAGCTGGTAGAAACTAACAGCTGTGCATAAATGCAAATAACGCCTACTTGCGTTTATAATTTTTTGGAGTCGAAAAAATTATAGACAAATTTTTGTTAAACTCCCATTGTTTAAAATCCAATTGAATGTCTAGTTTATTTTTTTCTGAAACAGTTATTGAGCGGTATGTAGAAAAATTGATACCGCCATTATTTTCAAAATTATCATATGTAATATCTGCAGTTCTGTTGCGGTTGATATTTACATCATCTAATTTACTGTGTACTACAAAATGGTTATTTTTATTAATGGTCAATAAATTTTTGAAATGCTTTCCAATAGTGGCCAATAATATTTTTGTATCTGTTTCTTTATAACTCACCACACTATCTTCAAAAAAAACAAGGTTTCCAATTAGCAGGTCTTGCAAGGTTTTGAATTCAAAAGGTATCTCTGTAATTTCCTGCAAATAATCAATTGATCTGTATAATACCTGCTTATTAATTTTATCCAATATAAAAACACTGTCTTTATTTATCAGTACTCTAAATACTTCGATATTAAATACAGTAGCATACCCAGATACCCAGATAAGGCTATCTTTTATGATTCTTATATAAGCAGTAATATTCGGCTGGTCGCCTTTGGTGCTTTGATAATCTACTTTCACTTTTGCAGAGAATGTTTTAAAATCATTTTCTTTTTTATGCACATCTGCCAAAGCTTTTTTAATTACTAAAATAGAATCTTCTGCAGATGGGTTAGAAATATTGACAGTAACGGTATCCTTTTTAGCAACAGCTGTCTGTATTTTTTTCGCAGTTTTGCAGCTGCTGATTGATAAAACTGCCAACAATGAAAAAACAACAAGGCGCAATGGTAGGTTTTTGTTATTCATGAAAATATTGTATTCTATTGTTTTTATTGTTTTCCTGTATGGCCAAATCCTCCCTGGTCCCTAATGGTTGAATTTATTTGCTGAACTAAATTCCATTTAGCCTTTGTAATAGGTGCAATAATCATTTGAGCAATACGCTCGCCATGATTAATTGTTTGTGGCTCCTTGCTCAGGTTAACGAGAATTACTTTTATTTCTCCCCTGTAATCGCTGTCAATTGTACCTGGCGAATTTAAACACGTTAAACCAAATTTTATGGCAAGTCCGCTTCTTGGCCGTATTTGAGCTTCGTACCCTTCTGGCAGTTCCATAAATAAACCAGTAGGTATTAAAGCCCTTTCTAAACTTTGCAACACTACAGGTTCTGTAAGATTAGCCCTTATATCCATACCGGCTGAACCTGTTGTAGCATAATCAGGTAATTGGTTTGAAGATTGATTTATAATATTGATGGCTATATTTTGCATAAACGCAAAGGTAATGATGTGGATATGATTTACTACTGTAAGATAAATTTTATGGAAAACTATTATTTCATTTTTTGCAATAAAATAGTTGCGTATGCCACTAATCCTTCTTCCCTTCCTACAAACCCCATTTTTTCTGTTGTAGTAGCTTTTATTGAAATATCATTTATTTGTAACGAAAGTATGCCCGCTATTACCTGTTGCATTTGCGGTATGTAATCTTTTATTTTGGGGGCCTGGAGGCAAAGACTGCAATCGATATTTACAATTGTATAGCCTTCGTTTTTAATTAACCCAAAACTTTTTTGCAACAATATTTTACTATCAATATTTTTTAAAGAACTATCGGTATCAGGAAAATGAATACCAATATCGCCAAGGGAGGCAGCGCCAAGCATTGCATCGCATATTGCATGTAATAATACATCGGCATCGCTATGGCCTAGGGCACCTTTATGATATGCAATTTTTACTCCTCCTAACCAAAAATCCCTGTTAGCAACCAATTGATGAAAATCTATCCCGAAGCCAATTCTAAAACTCATACCATTTAATTTTACAATATTTTAATAAGCACAAATGTACATTAGTTACAAAACAAAAGAGCGTTCTGCCATAGGACTGAACGCTCTTCAATAAAATGTATGTTAATTACTTAGCTGTAGTATTATTTGCAAAGTTAAACGATATTCCAAAACGAATAGTATTTGATAATGGATTACGATTAACGCCACTACCTGAAGGAATTAAATAAGAAAAGTCTAAACCAAACATTTCATATTTTAACCCTGCGCCCAAAGAAAAGAATGTTCTGTTTCCTTTAGAAGGGCTTTCGTAAAACCAACCCGCTCTAAAAGCAAATTGATTTTGATACCAAAACTCTGCACCCAATGAAGTTGTAAATTCACTCAATTCTTCAGAAAAGCCACCAGGAGCATCTCCAAATGATTTAAACCAACTGCTTACAACACTTGTGCTGCGATATTCAGCCAAACCTGCGCTATCGCCTACTGCAGGTGGGGTAGGTACCATAAGTTTATTAACATCAAGCCCAAAAGTTAATTTACTATCACTATTAAAAACAGTTGTATAAGTGGCTCCTAAACCCATATTGGCTGGTATAAAATCTTTCTGTGTAGCATCATTGGTATAAGAAATTTTAGTACCTAAGTTACTTAGTGAAACACCATAATTTAAACCTGCCCCGTTTTCTTTAACACCATTATAAAACATACTTAAGTCAGCCGCAACAGAAGTACCAGGCTGGTAAATGGTTCCGCTATTATTTGGATCGCCGCTTGCCAAACTCGAATTTATGTAGCGTATCATAATCCCTAAGCCTAATTTTTCATTTAATTTTCTTGAGTAGCCCGCATCAATAGCATACTCCCTTGGACGGTATTGCCCTAATTCGGAACCATTATTATCTGTAAACTGAATATTACCTAAACTAAAATACCTTAATGAACCAGATATAGCCTGAATATCATCTAATTTATAAAAGCCTGTCATACTCGCTAAATAAACATCATGTATATCAAGCCCCTGAAGCCAGGGAGTATAACTTAAAGCAAGGCCACTTTTATTAGTGTTAAAAGGTGTTTTGGCTAAATTCCAAAAAGCTGAACTGGCGTCTGCTGAAGAAGCTATACCAACATCCCCCATACCACCACCACG
>JAYVZR010000411.1:0-3548 GCA_043783135.1 Ferruginibacter sp.
TCATCATCATCATCATCATCAATATACCAGCGCACTGCTTTTTTCGAAGCATCAGGCATATTATTTATCAAAGCCAGTACACTATACCGGTTGTAATAATTACTAATGACAGAATCAGCTAAATTGGGATTATCTCTGCTTTGTTGTTTACGGGCATCATCAATGGTGACAGGACCAATACCTCCACTTATAGGACATGATGAAGAAAACATTTCGGGATGGTGCAGTGCATAAATAAAACTTCCGCCGCCACCCATGGATAAGCCGGCAACAGCACGAAACCTTTTTTCACTTTTAATGCGGTACTTTTTTTCTACAAACGGAACCAGTTCATTAAAAAAGAAGTCCTCGTAATTCCAGTCGCCTTTTATATCATTATTAAAACCACGGCGGCCAGTAAAGGCGTCAGGCATAATAATAATCATTGGTGTGGCAGCGCCACTGTTGATGGCTTTATCTGCAATATTTAATACTTCGCCAAATTGCACCCAGCCGGTTTGGTCGTCGCCACCGCCGTGCAGCAGGTAAAGTACAGGATACCTTCTGTTAGAGATTTCATAATCCGGCGGCAGGTATACAGCATATTTGCGTTCGCTTTTAAGTATTTTACTTGTAAGCGAAAGATCATCATACACTTTACCCGTTTGGGCAAAAAGTGTTGATGATACCAACAGGAACAAGGTGATAAATCCATAACTAACTTTTCTCATATAATATTTAGTTTAAACCAAATTATAATTCAAATTTAGTGATTGGTTTTTTGATGAGGAGTCATGAAATTAAAATAAAGCAATTGATGAGGAGAAGAGTTCCCAAACAGCGTTTAAAAATAGTGTCTCACTTAGCGATTTTTTGTAATTATTGAAACTACTTTACCCATGAGAATGAAAATTAATTTACTCTAAAAAATATTAATTGTATTTTTCCTAATACAATTAATCACGCTTGTTATGAAAAAATTTGTTTGCATGCTTTTATTCTTTGTATTATTCCAATGTAGTGCCGATGCACAATCTGCTTCAATTGACAAAAACCAAGTGATGGATTTTTTTCAAAATCAACAATTTGATGAAGCTATCAGTTACCTCACTGCTGCCGCCGTAATTGATTCCCAAAATATACAGTTACTGGGTTATTTAGGTTATGCCCATTACATGAATGACAATACAAAAATAGCCGAAGAGTATTACCGTAAAATAATCACTATTGATCCTGATAATATTTCCGCCCTTCAATACCTTGCCACCCTTAATAAAAATAATAATCCGGATAATGCACTGCAATATACCAGAAGACTAATTTTACTACAGCCAAACAAGGTTGCCAATTACCGAAATATGGGTGAATTATTTAAAAGAAAAGATAAACAGGATTCTGCTTTTACATATTACAACAAGGCTTACTTACTTGCCCCCAAAGATTATAGAAATGGTGTTGGCCTGGCAGATATTTTAATTGACAAAAATAAATTTGCAGCAGCAGACAGCATTATAGAAGCCGGGCTGAAAGATGATTCAATCAATATTTCTTTTTTAAAACTCCGCATCCGTTCTGCATACAATACTGATGATTATGAAGGAGTACGCATACCAGGCGAAAGGCTTATTTGGCTGCAGGAATCTCCTTTAAACGCATTAACGCAGGTAATGCTTTCTTACTATAATATAAAGCTGTACACCGATTGTATCAGGATATGTGAATATTTAATTTCTACTGGATACACGGTTGAAAATATTTTTTATTATGAGGCCAGGGCTTTAGCTAGGTTAAAACAATTTGATAAAAGTAATGAGTTGCTGAAAACCTGTATTCATTTAGCCATTTCGAAAGAGGCTGAAATGTATTATTATAATCTTGGCCTTAACTACCAGGCTTTAGGGCAGTATAAAAAAGCAATTGCACAGTATGATACAGCAAACTATCTTTTTAAAAATCCTGTTATGAATTACAACAGTGGGCGCATTTGTGAAATTAATTTAAAGAATATGGAGCAGGCGCAAAAATATTATACAAAATATCTTGCCACGGCAAATCCCGTTGAGGCAGACGAAAAGGAAGCGTATGAATATATTAAAAAAAGGTATGGCAAAAAGAAAACTACAGCTTCAAAATAATAAGTGTTCAAAATTGGCGTAAACAGCATTCTAATGAAGCAACATTTCAGCAAATAAATGGAATATTCATTTGCAGTTTTTTGGTATTGTTATGCATAAATATTCCGTGTTACAACTGATAGATTTTTTTATTTACATTGCATATTGTAATATTTGGAGCAATGTAAATGCATATCCATAAAATATAAAGTATGAACAGAAATGAATTTATTAAAAATGCCAGCTTACTAAGTGCCGGCTTATTATTAAAAGATATGGCCCTTGCACAATACCCCGAAGAATTTCCTGTGGTTCGTGTGCCTTATGATAAAAGAAAATTTCACAGCAAAGCAGTGGAAGCATCCATCATTGAGTTCCAGGCTCATGTAAAAAACAAAGAATTATGCTGGTTGTTTAACAACTGTTTTCCCAATACGCTGGATACTACTGTTGATTTTACAATTATCAATAACAGGCCCGACACTTACGTTATTACGGGTGATATTGATGCCATGTGGTTAAGGGACAGTACGGCACAGGTATGGCCATATTTGCCATTGATAAAAAAAGATGCTGAACTGCAGCAACTGATTGCAGGTGTTATAAACCGGCAAACGAAATGCATTTTAAAAGACCCTTATGCTAATGCATTTTACAAAGATGAAAATAAGGTAAGCGAATGGAAAAGTGATTTAACCAATATGCAGCCAGGTACCCATGAACGTAAGTGGGAAATTGACTCGTTATGTTATCCAATAAGGTTGGCATATAATTACTGGAAACAAACAAACGATACTGCTCCGTTTGACAGCCAATGGAAAAATGCTATTAAAGCAACGCTGAAAACATTCAGGCAACAGCAACGAAAAGATGGCAACGGCCCTTATTCTTTTCAACGGACAACAGCATGGGCCACAGATGGTGTTCCATTGGGAGGATATGGCTACCCGGTAAAACATGTGGGCCTTATCTGCTCTATGTTTCGCCCCAGTGATGATGCTACTGTTTTTCCATTCCTCGTTCCATCCAATTTTTTTGCAGCAGTAAGTTTGCACCAGGCAGCTGAGATGGTAAAGCAAATTTCAAAAGATAATGCACTGGCCGCTGAATTAACAGCTTTGGCAAACGAAGTAAACAAAGCTTTGCAGCAATATGCTATTATCAACCATCCTCAATACGGCAAAATATATGCTTACGAAGTAAACGGTTTTGGTAGTTATAATTTAATGGACGACGCCAATGTGCCAAGCCTTTTATCCCTGCCTTATTTAAATGCGGTAAAAAATACCGACCCTGTGTATATCAATACCCGCAAGTTACTGCTCTCCGAAAACAATCCATTTTTCTTTAAAGGAAAAGCGGCAGAAGGAATCGGCGGCCCGCATGCAGGCATGGATATGATTTGGCCACTGAGTATTATTATGATTGGATTAACCAGTAACAACGATATTGAAA
>JAYVZR010000412.1:0-9470 GCA_043783135.1 Ferruginibacter sp.
GCCGATACTTTTTGCTGACCGGCTTTTAATGGTAGTGTACAAACATAGATCATATTTTATTACCTTACACCAATAGAATTATGGCCACTCCACTTCAAATAAAATAAATGAAAAGGTTCTGGTGAAAAGCCACAGCAGGAACCAGGTTTGTACAACAATAAATGTCGAGAATTGAAACAAGCTTTTATCATCATATTATCCTTTGTACTTTTTTCGTGTAACTGCCCAACAGATAAAACTCAGGTTTTGCAAAACCGCATTGACAGTTTGGAAAATAAACTTGCCAATACGTACAAACCCGGCTTCGGAGAGTTTATGAGCAGTATACAGAGCCACCATTCTAAACTTTGGTTTGCAGGGCAAAATAAAAACTGGAAACTGGCCGACTTTGAAATTCACGAAATAATGGAATCAATTGAAGCTATTCAAAAATATGAAACAGAGAGAAAGGAAAGCATAAGCATAGCAATGATCAATCCTGCTTTGGATAGTGTGAACATTGCTATTCAGCAGAAAGATATTGTTTTATTTAAAAGAAGCTATAGCCTGTTAACCAGCACTTGTAACAATTGCCATCGTGCGAACGACTTTGAATTTAATGTTGTAAAAACTCCCGACACTCAGTCATTCAGTAACCAGGATTTTAAAGTGAATGAAGCAAAATAATTTCACAAAAAATGCTTAAGTGAGCAGCATTTTCCTGATCTTATTGGCCTGTTCAGCCACATTTATTTTACCAGTAATCATTAAGCATATATCTTTAGCTGGTATTGTAATAATGGCATAATAAATAGTAATGCCATTAATCAACAATCATCCATTTAAACTTATACTAATTAAAAATGAAAAAAGTAATTCTTGTAACAGGCGCTTCATCCGGCATAGGTTTAGCCTGTGCAAATGCCTTGCAGTTAAAAGGGCATACGGTTTATGGTTCTGCCCGTAATGTAAACCGTTTGCAATCTGCATCATTTAAACCAATACAGTTGGATGTAACGGATGACGCTTCTGTGAGCGCCGCCATTGCTGCAATTATACAAGCCGAAGGTAAACTGGATGTGTTGGTTAATAATGCCGGTAACGGTATTGCCGGCCCGGCCTATACTATGTCGGTTGAGAATGCCAAAAAACAATTTGAAGTAAATTTTTTTGGCGTTATTCGTTTGTGCAGTGCGGTACTACCGGGCATGATTGAAAACAAACAAGGGTTAATTGTAAACATGAGTTCACTGGCAGGGCTTTTTGGCCTGCCTTACCAAAGCATGTACAGTGCTTCCAAATACGCCATAGAAGGCTATTCGCAAAGTTTACGGATGGAGTTGAGAAACACCGGTGTTAAAGTAGTAGTGATAAACCCGGGAGATTTTAAAACCGGGTTTACCGAAAGCAGGGAAAAAACAGCCTTCACCATCAACAATGCAAAATTAGCATCAGAGTATACTGCTGCTGTTACCAGTATGGAAAAAGATGAAAGTGCCGGACAAAGCCCGGATATGATTGCAAATAAATTGTGCAGCATTGTGGATACTGCTAATCCATCTCACCGGTATCTTGTTGGGGCCATTGCACAAACAATTGCACCCACACTTAAACGGATATTACCAGGTACGCTGTTTGAAAAATTAATGAACGACCATTACGGCATTAAATAATAATTAATAATGGAATAATGGATAAAGTTTTAACTTCCAGCTTCTATAATAATTTGTTGAGATTATGTACATATGCCTTTGCAAAAAAAAGATGGCAACTTATTATCAATTATCCATTTAAAAATTATCAATTATAAATGATTGCGGCAAAAAATGACAAGAAAACAATTTGGGCATGGGCCATGTTTGACTGGGCTAACCAATCGTATAATATGGTTATTATTTCAACCATATTTCCTGCCTACTATGTAGCCATCACAACCAATAAGGAGCAGGGAGATATGGTTAGTTTTTTTGGGCACCGGTATGTTAACACGGTTCTATCTACTTATATACTGGGCCTTTCGTATCTTATTATAGTTGTGCTGCTGCCCATACTAACTTCTATTGCAGATTATAAAGGGCATAAAAAATTATACATGCAGGCATTTACCTGGATGGGTAGCCTCGCCTGCGCAGCGCTATTTTTTTTTACAATGAAAACTTTTGAATTCAGCATTATCTGTTTTGGGATTGCCTCTATTGGTTATTGTGGCGGTTTTGTATTTTATAATTCGTACCTGCCGCAAATTGCAACGCTCGACCGGCAGGATGCTGTAAGTGCCAAAGGTTTTATTTATGGTTTTGTAGGCAGCGTTGTGGTGCAGGTTATCTGTTTTATTTTTGTATTATCGCCTGCAACATTTGGTATTACAGATGATACATTGCCAGCCCGTATTTCCTTTTTGGTTGTAGGAATATGGTGGATTGGTTTTTCGCTTATTCCATTTTACCTGTTGCCAAAAGGCTTACCTAATGCAGGTTCGCACAATTATAATGTATTTACCGGAGGCTTTAAAGAATTGGCAAAAGTGTGGAATAATGTAAAGCATTTGCCTTTATTAAAACGATTTTTACCTGCTTTCTTTTTTTATTCTGTAGGGGTGCAAACCATTTTACTGGTAGCAGCAAATTTTGGCGCCAAAGAATTAAAAATGCCTGAAGAAAGCCTTATCAGTATCATCCTGATTATATCACTGGTAGCCATTATTGGAGCATCCTTTGCAGCAAGGCTTTCTGCCAGGTATGGTAACATTAAGGTACTTGCAGCTATCGTATTTATTTGGGCGCTGATATGCGCAGGTGTTTATTTTGTTACCAATGCCACCCAGTTTTATACGGCTGCCGTAGTGGTGGGTATTGTTATGGGTGGTGTGCAGTCATTATCACGGTCTGCCTTTTCAAAATATATTCCACAAAATATTCCTGATACAGCTTCCTACTTTAGTTTTTATGATGTTACCGAAAAATTAGCGATCGTAGCAGGGCTATTCACATTTGGTTTTGTTGAATCAGTAACACACGAAATGCGTGACTCCGCATTGGTACTGGACGGCTTTTTTATAATTGGTTTCTTGTTACTGATATCATTATCCGCTGTTGAAAAACGCAATCAATCAGCAAAGGATTTAATTGCTTAAATAATTTTACAATGAAAAAAAGATCAACTGCAAGACGAAATTTTATAAAGCTTTCTGCAATGGGTATAGGTAGCCTTGCCATGGCTCCGGTTGCTGAAGCAATGCCTCAAAAACATTTGGCTGCTTCAACAAATAAAAGGGATACAAAATTGCATATTGTTTGTGTAGGTGCCCATCCCGGCGACCCTGAATTTGGTTGTGGAGGAACCATGGCGAAATACAGTGACGCAGGCCATAGGGTAACTTTTTTGTACCTCACCAGGGGCGAAGCGAGTGACCCTCAAAAAACATATACAGAGATGGCAGCGTTGCGAACAAAGGAGGCGGCTGTTTCCTGTAAAATTTTAAATGCCGTTGCAGTGTATGCCGGACAAATAGATGGAAATACTGTGTTGGATAAAACAAGGAATGAGGAAATGACAAAAATGATTGTTGGGTTGCAGCCGGATATTGTATTTACACAATGGCCCATCGATTCACATCCCGATCACCAGGTTACGGGCCTGCTGCCACTTACTGCATGGGTAAGATCTGAAAGAAAATTTGATCTTTATTTTTATGAAGTAAATACCGGCAGTGAAACAATGGTATTTACACCCACCGATTATGTAGATATTAGTTCCGTAAGGGAACGTAAAATGGAGGCCATGTTTGCACACAAAACACAAAACCCGGTAGAAACCTACAACAATTATTTTAAACCATTGGAAGAATTTCGTGGATTAGAAGCTGGTGTAAAAGTTGCTGAAGCATTTATACATTTTAAATCGAAAAGCCAAAGGGCAAATATTATGGGATTGTGATTTTTAGCACACATGAAATGCGTGATGCTACACAAGTGCTGAACGGATTCTATTATTAGGTTATTGTAAGTGTTATCCTTATTTCCCCGCAACTAAAATCAATAAAGCCTGGCTGAGTAATGGAAGACTTTGCGCCAATGATTATTTGGAGCAAACTTCTCTTAATATTTTTTTGCGTTAACTAAGCTTTTCTTAAATCTTCTGTATGCAGCGGTAATCTGTGAATTGGTTTTCCTGTGGCAGCAAAAATGGCGTTGGCCAGGGCGGGGGCTATAGGTGGCAGACCAGGTTCTCCGGCACCGCCCATCTTCTCTGTGCTGGGTACAATGCATACTTCTATCACAGGCATTTCATTCATACGCAGCATTCGGTAGTCGTTGAAATTACTTTGCTTCACTTTGCCATTCTCAAAAGTTATTTCACCATACAGTGCAGCTGTAAGACCATAAACAATTCCACTCTCCATTTGTGCTTTTACACCATCCGGGTTTACAGCAAGGCCACAATCAATAGCGCATACCACCCGGTGCACATAAATTTTTTTATAAGTATCAATGGATATTTCAATCACCTGCGCAACAAAACTGCCAAAAGATCCATGCAGGTAGCGACCAGGAAACAAAGTTTATCTACCGGTAATGTTCTTTGAAAATATTTCTAAATGATCCTGCCTGCACCACCGAAAGCCGGGGCAAACTTATGCAGGCTTCTTCAAGAACAATAACAAATTGGATTACCTGGATTAATGCAGAAGGCAGTATTGATATTTTAAGGAACAAGGATAAGTCAGGAAGAAATACAACATTGAACGAATCTAAGATGGATCACCTCAAAGTACAAAAAAACTTCCCGATAGTATTGTTGCCGATTTGGAAAATTCATTCAATTTTCTTTTTTACAGAATTGGTACGGGCAGCTATGCACTTTACCTGCTGCATTATCCCTTACTGATGGTGCTGAAACAACAGCCTTCTTTAAGGCTGTTTCAATTGGTTGTGATAATAATATTGTTCAGTATTGGTTGCATTTTTCTGGAACGGTATTTTGTAAGGAAAAAATGGCTGTTTTTAAAATGAAAAATGGAAAAATAAAATATATGCACCAGAAGAAGAATATTGCGCCACTTTATTTTAATTGAGTTATTATTCACAGGTTAAAAACAAAATACCAATATTTAAGTAAAAACATTTCTTTATTAAAGCGCTAAAAAGCGATATAAGGATTTTAAAAATAAATTGCCATAGTTTTACATTTTACTGGAACTGCATGATGGCAAAAATTAATTTTAAAGAACGTTTTTCGGCACTAACTAATCTTCCCGGTTTTTTTAAAATGGTTTGGCGTACAAGCCCCAGGTTTACTATTTGCAATATTGTATTGCGGGTAATACGATCGGCTATACCGTTAGCCATTTTATACACAGCAAAACTGATTATTGACCAGGTAGTTTTGCTGACCACTAATACTGTTACTGTTTCACACACTTATTTATGGCAATTAATTGCAATAGAATTTGGCCTTGCCATTTTATCTGATGCATTGTCTCGAGCTACAAATTTAGTGGATAGTTTGCTAGGCGATCTTTTCTCTAACCATACCAGCATTAAAATAATGGAACATGCTGCCACTTTAGACCTTGATCAGTTTGAGGACTCTACCTTTTATGATAAACTGGAACGTGCCCGTCAGCAAACCGTGGGACGAACCGTTTTGCTATCGCAGATATTGAGCCAATTGCAGGATCTTATTACGATGTTGTTTCTCGGAGCAGGCCTTGTTGTTTTTAATCCCTGGCTAATATTGCTCTTAATTGTGGCAGTAATTCCTGCCTTTTTAGGGGAGGCTTATTTTAATGACAGAAATTATTCATTAAGCCGAAGCCAAACACCTGAACGAAGGGAAATTGATTATATACGTTTTGTAGGTGCCAGCGATGACACCGCCAAAGAAGTAAAAATATTTAACCTCTCCGGATTTCTTACAGATCGTTTTAGACAACTAACCAATAAGTTTTACGAAGACAATAAAAAACTGATTATAAAGCGATCCGTATGGGGAACTATTTTTGCTTTTCTTGGGAGCGCAGGATATTATAGTGCCTATGTTTTTATAATATCCTCTACAATTTCAGGTAAGCAATCAATTGGGGCGTTGACTTTTTTAGCCGGCTCTTTCCGGCAATTAAGAAGTTTGCTTGAAAGTATTCTTTTCCGTTTCACCGCAGTTTCCCAGGGAGCCATTTACCTGAAAGATTTTTTTGATTTTTTTGATATTCAGCCTAAAATAAAAAGAGCCGCTAATGCGAGGCCTTTTCCCAAACCAATACAACAAGGTTTTGTTTTTGAAAATGTAGGTTTTAAATACCACAATTCCGAAAGATGGGCCAACCGTAATTTAAGCTTTACATTACATGCAGGTGAAAAGCTGGCGCTGGTAGGGGAGAACGGCGCCGGAAAAACTACATTGGTAAAATTATTGGCAAGATTATACGACCCAACAGAAGGAAGAATAGTGCTGGATGGCCACGACCTGAAAGAATATGATTTGATAGAACTGAGAAAAGAAGTGGGCGTAATTTTCCAGGATTATATTCGCTATCAAATGACTGTTTCGCAAAATATTGCCGTTGGTAATATTGAAGAAAAAGACAATACCAGCCTGATAAAGGAAGCTGCTAAACAAAGCCTGGCAGATAAAGTAGTTCAAAAACTTCCTGATAAATATGCCCAGGCATTGGGCAAAAGATTTAACCAGGGCGTAGAGCTTTCCGGCGGCGAATGGCAGAAAATTGCACTGGCAAGGGCTTACATGAAAGAGGCCCAGTTATTAATTTTGGATGAGCCAACAGCGTCACTGGATGCAAGGGCAGAATACGAAGTTTTTGAGCGGTTTACAGAATTAACAAAGGGCAAAACAGCCGTATTGATATCACACCGTTTTTCTACTGTAAGAATGGCTGACAGAATTTTAGTACTGGATAAAGGAATGCTTTTGGAATCGGGCGACCATGCTACTTTACTACAACAAAATGGACGGTATGCAGAGTTGTTTAATTTACAGGCTAAGGGGTATAAATAAAGGAAATGATTTTTTATTCTTGTATATACAAAGAGCATAAGATTGCGCCAAAAGTGGTCTACTATCTGCGGTGTTTTTTTTGAGGAAGTTTAGCAGTTTTAAGCATCTCATTTGCTTTTGTTAATTTCTCGGGAAAAAGCACTTTGTTACGGTATTGCTCAAGAGATGGGTCAATACGTACAATTGGTACTTTGCTGTTATTAAGTTCTTGTACTGTTTTCATGATACTGCAATTTAACTAAATTTTCGCTGAGTTAAAAATCCGATATAATTTTTGCCAATCTCAAATTCATAAAAGTCATCTCCTAACTGGCCATACAGATCAAAGTCCTTAACCATTTCTTCGTAAAAGCGGGTAATACCCATTCTGTAAAGTCGTGTTCGTGCACTTGTACTTCCTGTGGCATACACAAATGCATCTGGGTATTTATCAAAGAAAGCATATAAGGCACCCACAACTGTAGCCAAAACTTTTTCGCTATCATTATTATTAGATATTGTAAGATCATCAATCTCTCCGCTTTCAGGATTTTTATCCCCAAAAGCAAGATTAAAAAGATTCGGTTGATTAGTCTCTTGAAACTGAATTAGCTTTCGAATCAGCCCTTTTGGCCCCTCACTAATAAATTCAAATACAGTCAGGTTGCTTTCAGCTTTTAGTGCATATTTTTCAATCTTCATGTTCAGCTTGTGTATTTATAAAATAGCTTACCCAGATATTTAACTTGCTGTTGCTCTTCTGGTAAAAGCATGGCCATATGTTTATTAATTTCTTTTACAACAGTTGCCATAAATTTCTTTTTTCGAATTTAATAAAATTATTTTGCTTTAGGTGTAATTTACCGGAAGAGTATTATTATTTATCTGCAAAATTTTATCATACCGGTATTGACGATCCGATAGCTATCGGATTTGGAATGCTTACACATTGTTGAGGATATCATTGTGCGTAGCTTCGGTTGTTGGTGAGAACACTCAACAACGGCTCACGGGGTAGTTAAATTATAATAATTGGAAAAGAGGAACACCAACAAGGGCAAGGGTTTGGAACACCAACAAGGGCGAAGGAGGAACACCAACTAGAGCAAAAGAATAGTTTGCTGATTAACGGTTCGGCCGTTGGTCATAAGACGCAACGGCGGCTCAAGTGGTGCAACGTTGCATTTAGGTTGAGGTGTGGAGCATCATCAAGGGCGAAAATGTTTACCACGGTTCAATAGTCTTAAACTCGTAGCTACTGGATAAGTTTCTATTTTTTTCAAAATTTGAAAAAGCTTCTATAGGGTCAACTTTTTCGAAATTTAAAGAAGAAAATTTATCTCTTATTAATTTTAATGAATAAATATATTGGTCTTCTATTATTCCTGTCGCCTTATTAGTTCTTTGAGTATATCCTGAAATTAATATTTCTTTAATAGCCGTTGAAATATTAAAGAACGTGCCACCTAAATAAAATGATATGCCGGAAACGCATTGTGCGTATTCCTGTTTTAATTCCTTTTGAGTTTTTTGCTTAATAGATATTTTTCCAGAAGACAATACATTTGCTTTGTTCTGAGGCATATTTTCTATTTCAGGCAAGTCAAGGTCAATTTTAAGTTGGTTAAGTTCAGGATGATATTCATAACTCACACTGGGAGAATAATATCACTAAGAATGGCTTCTATTTTCTCGGTGACATAATTTGTATCACCTTGTAACACTTCTTGAAGCTCCTTTTTTGTTACAACATAGTCTTCATAAAATACTTTGTCTTTAGCGACTTTATTTTCATTTTCTGTTTCAATGAATAGTTGCTTTGATTTAGTCCATTCATCAACCGTTAATTGAAAACGAGATTCTAAATTTTCAAAAATGTATGTTTCCCTAAGTTTTTTGTTTTTCCAAAATAAGATATTCTTTATCTTTTCTTTTGCTTCAATAGTTAATTCTTGTGTTATTATTTCTTTAGTCGGAATTTGAATAGTGTATTTCTGTGAAACATATGTTTGAGGTTTCAGAGTTTCAAATTCATCACGAACTACACTTTCAATTATGATTTCCGGTGTGTATTTTGAAATATTTATAAACTTATTTGTCTCTCCATCAATTTCTAATTTCTTGGATTCTATTAATCCATCTACTGACTGCTTATATTTCTCACTTCTTTTTACTCGTCGAAGAATTGTTTCATCAGTAATTGGTCTGCCTGTAGAATCGGTAATCGTTAATGTAGGATTTCCTTTTTCATCTAAGCCTATTGAAACTTGTACTTTTTCTTCAGGAATTTGAAGATTTTTATTTGTGTATTGTTGTGATGAACTTGAACTGCCAAGTTTGGTTCTATTATAAATACCTGTTCCAGGAATACCAGTATTTAAATAACTGCCTTTTTTTCCCATTGTAACAGATTCACCTCTAACACCTGAACTTACACTTAAACCTGATTTTGATAAATTCAGATTGAGTCCTTTCATTATTTTAATTCGTCGTCTGAA